>JAEWJG010000170.1 GCA_023386675.1 Actinomycetes bacterium | reverse complement strand
CCCCGCAGGCCGCGCGCATCGCCCGGTCCGAGCGGCCGACCCCCGCGCCGCGCGTCCGCACCCCGCATCCCGAGCGCCGCCGGTTCGGTGTGCACGCCGTCGTCATGCTCGCGCTTGCCGCCTTCTTCGGCACGGCCGCGCTGCCCGCCTACGCGACCACGGGCGAGGGTTCGACCGTCGGCGCCGCGCGCACCGCACTCGCCGTGCAGACCCTGACCGGAGGCGGCGTCACGCAGGTCGTCGCCCGCGACGGCCTCGCGATCCAGGAGAGCCCGCAGGCGCTCGACTCCACCACCAACTCCACGGTCTCGCCGACGGTTCAGGCGCTCGCCGTGCAGATCATGGGCGCGGTCGCAGCCGGCCGGCTCGTCGGCTCCACGCCGAACCACATCCCCGAGATCGCCAACCTCGCCGAAGGCCAGGCGGTTCCCGGCTGCGGCGTCGACTACCGCGTACTGCAGGCCATCTCGCTCGCCCTGGACAACTTCAGCCAGGTCGGCATCAGCGACATCAACCGCCGCTGCACCGGCCAGATCGAGGGTGCGGGCACCGACTCGGCCCACTACGCCGACGGCGGCGGCCACGCGGTCGACTTCTACCTGCTCAACGGCTCGCCCCTCACGGGCGGCGACGCGAAGTCGGTGCAGCTCATCAAGCTCCTCGACCCGCTGGTGCCCAACGGAACCGGCCTCGGCCAGGTGGAGTGCCGCTCCTCGATGAGCCTTGACAACTTCAAGCCGTTCGACGACACGTGCAACCACCTGCACATCGACTTCCTCAAGTCGGACGGCCCCGCCCTCCGCTACGGCTGAGCGAACAGGTTCAGCGCCGCCCACTGCACGAGGATGACGGTCTTCCCGTCGGCGATCCGGCCATCGGCCACCCACGCCTGCGCCTCGTCGTAGGGCACGACGACGGGCTCGATCTCCTCGCCCTCGTCGGCGACCCCGCCGCCGCCCGCGATATCGGCCGGCACGTAGGGAGCCGCATAGAAGTGGACGCGCTCGGTCACCGATCCCGGGCTCATGTAGAGGTCGAACAGGTGCGTCAGCTCGCCGATCCGCACGCCGAGCTCCTCCGCGGCCTCCCGGCGGATCGCCTCCTCGGGGCTGTCTCCGTCGAGCAGCCCGGCGGCCGACTCGACCAGCATCCCGTCCGGGTGCCCGTTCACGTAGGCCGGGAAGCGGAACTGCCGCGAGAGCAGCAACGTTCGGCCGACCGGGTCGTACAGCAGCACCGTCGCTCCGTTGCCGCGGTCGTAGGTCTCTCGGGACTGCGTCGTCCAGCTTCCATCACGGCCGCGGTAGTCGAAGGTGGTGCGACGGAGGACATGCCAGCCGTCGGAGGTGACCTCCACGTTCCGGACGCGCACGTCCGGGTTGCCGTCGAGCTCGCGGCCGATGCTGTGCAGCCCGGTGCGTCCGCGGCTGTCGGGGAGGTCGTGACCGGGTCGCTCGTCGCTCATGCCACGAGCCTAGAGTGTCAGTGCTTGACGCTGCGCGGTGGAGCTAGGGGCAGCGCGAAGCGATGCCGCGACCCCAGCGCCGAGGGAGCCTGCGACCGAGGTCAGCGGTAGCGGCGGCGCAGGTCGCGCGCAGCCAGGATGTCGCCGGCGTGCACCTCGCGCGCCTTCACCAGGGCCTTGTCCGACTTCATCGGCAGCCGGAGCACGTCGTCCGCCTCGATTCCGGCCACCAGCTCCCGCGCCCGCTCCACCTCGGAGTCGAGCTCGGCGCCGAAGAGCAGTGCGTTGTTGGCGATCCAGATCCACAGCAGGAAGACGATGATGCCGGCCAGCGCGCCGTACGTGCGGTCGTAGTTGCCGAAGTTGCCGACGTAGAAGGCGAACCCGACCGAGGCGATGCCCAGCACGACGATCGCGGCGATGGACCCGGGGGTCAGCCAACGGATGCGGGGGTGCTTGACGTTCGGCGTCGCGGCGTACAGCACCGCGACGAGCAGGACGATGACGATGACGACGATCGGCCAGCGGATGATCGACCAGGCCACGACGAAGGCTTCGCTGAGGCCGATGAGGCCCCCGAGGAACTGTGCCACCGGACCGGAGACCACGAGCAGCAGCGCCATCAGCGACATCAGCACCAGTGCCAGCAGGGTCACGCCGAGCTGTACCGGCCGCAGCGTGATGAAGGTCCGTCCCTCCCGCACCCCGTAGACGCGGTTGAGCGCGCGCCCGAACGCGCCGACGTAGCCCGACGCCGACCACACGGCGCCCACGATGCCGATGACGAGTGCCCACCCGGTCGCGGGGGAGGACGCGAGGCCCTGGATCGGGCCCTTCAGCACGTCCGCGATGCCGGGCGCCAGGTCGTCGATCATCCCGAACAGCGCGTCGATCCCCGCCTTGCTCTGCCCCACGATCCCGAGGATGCTGACCAGCGCCAGCAGGGCAGGGAACAACGACAGCACCCCGAAGTACGTGAGCCCGGCCGCGAGATCGGTGCACTGGTCCGTCGAGAAGCTGCGCATCGTCCGCTTGAAGATGAACCCCCACGGCAGCCGGTACCACGGCAGGCTCTCGCGGTCCTCGATCCGCCGCATCGCCTGCGCGCGGCCGCTGCCCACGCCCCCGCGGTCAGTCGGCACGCCCGCGCCTCCGCAGGAGCAGAGTGGCGATGCCCGCGGCGGCGCCGGTGAGTGCCAGGAAGAAGCCGGCGAAGAACACGGGATGCGAGCGGATCTGCACCCGGAGGTTGAACGTCGCGAACAGGTCGTCGAGCGTGCTCGCGAGCTCGTCACGGGTGACCTCGAGGTCGAGCTTCAGCGTGTTGATGCCCGCGTCCTTGGGAAGCGGCGGCCGTCCGGCCGGGCGCTGGCCCTGCCGGCGGATCGACGGCGTGGTCTCGTTGGTCACGGCTGCTCTCCCTTCAGGGCCTTGGCGTCGGCGCTGAGCTCGCTGCCGAGGTCGTCGGGAACCGGGGGCACGCCCTTCTTCAGGCTGCGCATCCCGAGCAGGCCGAGCACGACCGCGATGACGATGAGGATGACGCCGACGATGACGGCCGCCAGCCAGGCGGGCAGGATGAGCGCGAAGCCGAGCACGGCGGCCGTGATGAGCACGCCGAACGCGAAGAAGAGGAACAGCAGGGCGCCGACCAGCATCCCGGCGCCGATTCCGGCAGCCTTCGCCTTCGCCGTCATCTCGGCCTTGAACAGGGCGAGCTCCGTCGAGACGAGCCGGCGCAGCTGGGCGACCAGATCCTTCGTCAGCTCGGGGAGCGGACGAAGGCCCCGGGTGGTACGGCGGCGCTCGCGCGGCAGCGGTGGCTTGTCGGCCATCGGGTCGGGCTCCTCTCAGACGCTGGTAGGCCGAACGTACCCCACTGGCCCGCGTGAGTGAACCCGTGGGATGGTGCACACTAGGGGCATGAGCGGCAACGAGCGGGCGGGGCGCGGCGGCATCCTGGCGGCGGTGGTCCCCGGGCAGCCGGTGGCGGTGCTGGAGCAGGCGGCGCGTCTGGCCGACGACCTCGACCTCCCCCTCGTGTGCGCGTACGTCGATCCCGACCGCTACGTCGTCTCGTCGTACGTGGACGGCACGGTGGTCGCTCTTCCGTACGACCCCGACCTGCCGGAGACCGAGGACAAGCGGTTCGACCCGGACCTGGAGACCCGCATCCGCGCGGTGCTCGACGGCCGCGGCATCCCGTATTCGCTGCAGCAGCTCGCGGGAGACCCGGCGTGGTCGCTGGCCCGCCTCGCGGACGATCTGGATGCGCGCTACATCGTCGTCGGAACGCGTGAGGCCGGCCTGCGCGGCAGCGTCCGGGAGTTCTTCAACGGCTCGGTCGCCATCCATCTCGCGCACCGGCAGCACCGTCCCGTCATCGTCGTGCCGCTCAACCCGCAGCCGGGAGCACAGCGCTTCCCGTGGGAAGACACGCCGGTCTAGTGCCGGCCGACCGCCCACGGGCTCCGCTGCACCTGCGGCCCCGCCCGATCCTGCTCGTCTTCGCTGGAGGTGCCCTCGGGACGGCGGTACGGTACCTGCTGACCCTGTCGGTGCCGTCGGTCGGGGGCGTCCCGCTGATCACGTTGCTGATCAACGTGACCGGTGCGTTCGTGCTGGGTTGGCTGCTGCAGTCGCTGGCACTCCGCGGGCCGGACGAGGGACGCCGACGGGATGTCCGCCTCTTCGCAGGGACGGGCATCCTCGGCGGCTACACCACGTACAGCTCCCTCGCCGTGGACACCGACGGACTGATCGCCGCACAAAGCGTCGGGCTCAGCATCCTCTACGCCGCGGCCACCATTGTGATCGGCGCGCTTGCCTCGGTGGCCGGGATCGCGGTCGCTTCGACCATCGCACGGCGCCGGGCGGCGGGGGGCCGGTCGTGACCGCCCTGCTCGTCGCCGCGGTCGCGGTCGCCGGCGGCGTCGGCGCGGTCGCCCGGCTCGTCGTCGACGGACTGCTCCGGTCGTGGGTCCGCGTCGGTTTCCCGATCGGGACCACGGTCATCAACGTGACCGGGTCCTTCTTGCTGGGTCTGGTCACCGGGCTCGCGCTCGCCCACGGCCTGCCGCCGGAGTGGCGTGCGGTCCTCGGCACCGGCTTCCTCGGCGGGTACACCACGTTCAGCACCGCGAGCTACGAGACCGTCCGGCTCGCGCAGCAACGGCGGTACCGCGCAGCGCTCGTCAACGGCGTCGGGATGCTCGTGCTCGCGCTCGCCGCGGCAGGACTCGGGCTGTGGCTGGGCCAGCTGGCGTGAGCGGGGCCCGGTTCAGTCCTGGTCGGGCTCCTGCTCCATCCACCACTCGGTGAACTCCTCGGCACGACCGTCGTCGGCGAGCCGGATGATCCACAGGTTGCTGTAGATCGGGCCGTCCCGGTAGTCGGTGACGCCCTCGACGAAGTACACCGGCCCGTCCTGCCCGAGCAGCCGCCACTCGAAGGTCGCGGCGCCCGGGTCGTCCTGGGCGTCGAGCCAGCCCTCGACGATCTCCTCGTAGCCGTCCCACGGCTCGGCGAACGGTTCGGTTCGGTAGCTCGCATCCTCGGTGAACAGGGCCCGGATGTCGTCGGGGTCGTTGCTCTCCCACGCGCGTCGGTACAGGTCGATCCAGCTGGTGATCGCGTCCGCCATGCCCCCGTTATACGCCCTCGCCGTGACGCACCGCTACGCTGGGCCGCATGCTGGAGCCGTTCGACGCGTGGTCCGAGTTCAACGTCGCCGTCGCCGGTGCGGGAGCGGCGCTGGGCGGCCTGCTCATCGTCGCGCTGTCGGTGAACATCCGGATGATCGCGGAGTCGCGCGGCCTCGCGGCCCGCGCCGGTGCGTCCATCGCCGCGCTCATCCTCGGCGTGGCGCTGTGCTGTCTGGCGCTCATCCCGGGGCAGGAGCCGATCGGGTACGGCATCCAGGTGCTGGTCGGCACCGCGCTGTGCGGGATCGTCGTGGTGCGTTCGGCGCTGGCGGTCCGGCGGGATGCGGCGCAGAGCGGACTCGGCCGGTACACCGTCGAGCGCGTCGCCCTCTTCTCGGTGCCGCCGGCGTTCTACGCGGTCGGGGGAGTGCTGCTCGTGGGCTTCCATCCCGCGCAGGTGGGATTGGTCGTCGTGGCGGTCGGCACCATCCTCGCCATCGTCACGACCGTGCTGTTCTCGTGGGTCGCGCTGGTCGAGGTGCTGCGCTGAGCGGATCGGCCGACGTCAGGCGGGCTGAGTGCTCAGCTGAGGGAGTGCGTCCACCAGCTCGGTGAGTTCCGGCACCTCGCGGGCGCCGTCGAGGGCGCGGGCCAGCGCCGCGTCGTGGACCGGCCGTGCCTCGTCCAGCAGCCGGTGGCCGGCTGCGGTCAGCTCGGTGTAGATGCCGCGGCGGTCGTCGTCGCACAGAATGCGCGTGAGCAGACCGCGCTCCTCGAGCCGGTTCACCAGCCGGGTGGTGGCGCTGGGGCTGAGCGCGCTGGCGCGGGCGAGCTGCTGCATCCGCATGTGCCAGCCGTCCTGGCGGGCCAGCGCGTCGAGCACGGTGTACTCGACGACGGAGAGCCGGACGGAGCGACTGAGTTCGCGCTCCAGCTCGGCTTCGATGTAGCCGTGCAGAGCCGCGAGCGTGCGCCAGCCGTGGGCGCGAACCTCCACGGCGTCGTCGGCGATGCCCATGTCGTCTCCCTCCGCACTTGCGCTCGGTAGTTGCACGTGCAACTATTTATGACGCGTCTGCAACTAACAGAATAGCGCACCGCCTCATCCAGAAGGAGTCCTCATGCCAGCCGGCCTGATCGCCCTCGCCCTCGGAGGGTTCGGCATCGGTCTCACCGAATTCGTCATCGCCGGGCTCCTGCCCGAGGTCGCGGCGGACTTCCACGTCGACGAGGCCACCGCCGGCTGGCTGATCTCGGGCTACGCGCTCGCGGTCGTCGTCGGCGCGCTCGGCCTCACCGCGGCCGCGACCCGCATCCCGCGCAAGGCGGCATTGCTCGGGCTCATGGTGCTGTTCATCGCGGGCAACTTGCTGTCGGCGGTGGCTCCGGACTACGGCGTGATGCTCGGCGGCCGCGTGCTCGCGGCACTCTGCCACGGTGCCTTCTTCGGCATCGGCTCCGTCGTCGCGGCGGGGCTCGTCGCGCCGGAGAAGCAGGCGCGCGCGATCGCCGTCATGTTCACCGGCCTCACCGCCGCCAACGTGCTCGGCGTGCCTTTCGGCACGCTGCTGGGGCAAGCGTTCGGCTGGCGCTCCACGTTCTGGGCGATCACCGCGATCGGCGTCGTGGCGCTGGTCGGCATCGCGGTGCTGGTGCCGCGGCGGGCGGCGGACGCGCCGACGGCCGGGCTGCGGCGCGAGCTGTCAGCGTTCCGCTCCGGTCAGGTCTGGCTCTCCCTCGCCGCGACCGTCCTCGGCTTCGGCGGGATGTTCGGCGCCTTCACGTACATCGCCTTCACGCTGACCGGTGTGTCGGGGTTCCCGTCCGCCGCCGTCCCGTGGCTGCTCATCCTGTTCGGCCTCGGCCTGTTCGCCGGCAACTGGGTCGGCGGTCGCCTCGCGGACCGCTCCATCGACCGGACGCTGCTATGGCTGCTCGCCGCACTCGCCGTCGTGCTGGTGGCCTTCGCGCTGGTCGCCGGTCTGCCCGTCGGCGCGGTGATCGCGCTCGTCCTCATGGGGGCGTTCGGCTTCGCGACGGTGCCGGCCCTGCAGCTCCGCGTGCTCTCGTACGCCTCGCATGCACCGACTCTGGCGAGCGGTGCGAACATCGCGGCGTTCAACCTCGGCAACGCGCTCGGCGCCTGGCTCGGCGGCCTGACGATCGCCGCCGGACTCGGCTACGCCTCGCCGCTCTGGGTGGGTGCGGCGATGACCGTCGGGGCGCTGATCGTCGTCGCCTTCGCCTCCGCAGCGGCCCGCCGGGGACGTTCGGGAATCGAACGCGCCGAACAGGATGGGAAATCGACTCTTCCTGTCTAGTAGACAGCGGCGTATATTCACTCTCGTCTCGAACGGTCAGGGGGTGATCGTATGCCGGAGGTGGCCGAGGAGCCGCACCGTCGCTTCATCACCCCTGTGCGCGTGCTGATCGGATCCCTGATCGCCGGAGCCGGTCTGACCGTGCTGGGCTTCCTCGCGGGAGGCACCTCCGCTTCGGCGGCCGAGTCCGCGCCGCCTCCCGGGGCCGTCGGAGCGCTCGTCGCGAGCGTCGCCGACGGTGTGGACGACACGGTCGACGCGGTGACGCAGGCGGTCGCTCCGGCCGTTCCGGCACCCGTGCAGACCGTCGTCTCCGCGGTCGTCGCGCCCGTCACATCCACGGTTGATCAGGTGGTCGACCAGGCGCCGGTGCAGAGCGTCGTGCAGCCCGTCGCATCCACGGTCGATCAGGTCGTGGCGGCGGTTCCGGTGGTCCGGGATGTGCTTCCCCCGGCCCCGGTCTCGTCGGTGACGACGCCCGTCGCGGGTGCCGTCGACCAGGCGGTATCGGACGCGGTCGGCGCCGTCGACACGGCCGTTGCGCCGCTCCTGCCGGCCTCCTCGGCGACGCCGACGCCCGCTCCGGAGCCCGGAGCGTCGGTCTCGGATGCGCCCCCTCTTGCTTTCCTCGCCGCCGGAGCAGCGCCACAGGCACTGTCTGTGCCGCTCGCGGTCTCCGTCGGTTCCGCATCCCTCGGCTTCGCCGTCCTCGGGGGAGCGCTGCCTGCCCTGAACGGCGCGACTTCGTCGCCCGCGGGGCCGCTCGGCGGTGCCC
>JAEWJG010000148.1 GCA_023386675.1 Actinomycetes bacterium | reverse complement strand
GTGTCGGGGAGCCCGGCGGCAGCGGGGCCGACCGCCGGCGCCGCGGCGCCTGTGACGGTCTCGGTCATCAGCCGACCGCGTTCGCCCACTTGGAGTTGAGCAGGGTGCCGGCGTCGGTGGCCTGCTTGTCCGTCATGACGGCCACCTTGTCGAGCTTGCCCGGGAACTCCGCCTTGTCGAGCGTCCCGGCCTTCTCCATCGCGTCGACGCGCACCGGGTAGGCGCCGCCCTTCAGCCACGCGTTCTGGGCGGCGTCGCTGTAGAGGTACTCCTCCCACAGGCGGGCGGCCGCGGGGTGCGGGGCGTCCTTGTTGATGGCCTGGTTGTAGTAGCCGACGTACGCGGTGCCCGGGAGCACGACGTACTTCCAGTTCACGCCGCCGCCCTTGATGGTGTCGGAGGTGGTGTAGCCCTTCTGGTTGAACGACCAGTCGAGCAGAACCGGGGTCTCACCCGAGGCGATGGTGTTCGGCTTGCCGTCGGCGGCGTTCCAGTTGCCGGCCTTCTTGAGCTGCGAGAACCAGTCGATGCCCTTGCTCAGGTCGTCGAGCGTCCCGCCGTTCTGCAGGGTCGCGTACGCGACCGCTCCGGCAGCGGCGGCCGCCTGCGTCGGGTTGCCGTTGAGCGCGACGGCGCCCTTGAACGTAGGGCTAAGGAGGTCGGAGAAGGACTTCGGCGCGGTCTTGATCTTGTTGGCGTCGTAGCCGACCGCCATGACGCCGTAGTAGCCGACCTTCCAGAGGCCGTCCTTCTCCTTCTGGTTCGCCGGGATGTCGTCCCAGCCGGTGGGCTTGTAGGCCGCGAAGTAGTCGGTGTTCGCGACGGCGACGGACGAACCGATGTCGAAGGTGTCCGGAGCGGTGTCCTGGCCCTTGAGCTTCTTGGCCGCGTCGATCTCCTCCTGGCTGGAGGCGCTGTCCTGGCTCGGGTTGATGGTGATGCCGTACTTCTTGGTGAAGCCGTCGAAGATCTCCTGGTAGTTCGCCCAGTCGCCCGGCGTCGCGATGATGTTGAGGCTGCCCTCCTTCTTCGCGGCGGCGACCAGAGCGTCCATCCCACCGGCCGACTTCGCGTCGGTGGCGGTGGCGACCGACGCGGAGTCGGTGGAGCTGCTGGCGTTCGCTCCGCCTGAGCAGGCGGCGAGCGAGAGTGCGACGACGGTCGCCGCGGCGGCCAGGCCGGCGGCGCGTGCGCGCTTGTTGATCACGGGTTCCTCCAGTGCAGGGTGTCGCCCGGGCGGTGCGCCCGGACGAGGTCACGCTAGAGAGGCCAGGAGACCGGGCGGTCGCGGAGTGGTGACGGGTGGGTGAACGTCCGGTGTCCGGGGTTGTCGGTAGGGTCGAGCCGTGGTCGAACAGGTCTCCCCCGCGCTGGCCCGGCGCATCGCGCTCGCCGCCCAGGGCTTCGGTCGGCCGCGTCCGGCCGCGGTCGGCACCCGCCAGCTGAACGGCGTGATCGACCGGCTGGGGCTGCTGCAGATCGACTCCGTCAACGTGTTCGAGCGCAGCCACTACCTCCCCGCCTTCGCCCGCCTCGGGTCCTACGACCGGTCGCTCCTCGACCGCCTCACGTTCGACGCCCGCGGCCCGCACACCGAGTACTGGCCGCACGAGGCGGCGTTCCTCCGAAAGGAGGACTGGCCGCTGTTCCGCTGGCGGATGCGCGACTACCGCGAGCGCTACGGCGGCACGGGGAGCTGGTTCGACGTCAACGCGTCGACGGTCGAGTGGCTGCGCGGCGAACTCGCCGAGCGCGGCCCGCTGGTGGCTGGCGAGATCGAGCACGACGCGAACCACCGCACCGGCCCCTGGTGGGGCTGGTCGGAGGTCAAGCGCGCGCTGGAGCGGATGTTCCTGTTCGGCGAGGTCGCCGTCGCCGGGCGCACCCGCTTCCAGCGGCGCTACGCCCTGGCCGAGGACGTACTGCCGGCCTCGGTGCTGGCGCGGTCGGTCGACGACGCGGACGCGATCCGCGAGCTCCTCCGTCGTGCGGCGGTGGCGTACGGCATCGGCACGGCCCGCGACTTCGCCGACTACTACCGCATCAAGGGCCCACGTGTCGGCGTCGCGCTGCAGGAGCTCGAGGACGCGGGCGAGCTGATCCCGGTACAGGTGCCCGGGTGGGAGAGTGCGGGCCGGCCGCTGAAGGCATGGCTGCACCGGGACGCGCGCAAGCCGCGGTCGATCGAGGCGATGGCGCTGCTGTCCCCGTTCGATCCGGTCGTCTGGTTCCGCGACCGTGCGCTCCGGATGTTCGGCTTCCACTACCGGATCGAGATCTACACGCCCGCTCCACAGCGGGTCTATGGCTACTACTCGCTCCCGATCCTGGACGACGACAGCCTGGTCGGCCGCATCGACCTCAAGAGCGACCGGCAGGCGCGGGTGCTGCGCATCCAATCGGCCTGGACCGAGCCCGACGAGCCGCCTGTGCCGCTCGAACGGCTGCTGCCGCTGCTGGCGGAGACCGCCGCCTGGCAGGGCCTCGACCGCGTGGAGGTCGCGGACGGCGCCCGCGGCGACCTCGCTCCCCTCCTCGCGGACGCGCTGCGGCCGGGGGTAGGGTTCGGGGCATGACGTCACCGCTGGACTATCTGGATCAGGACGGGGCCGACGAGGCCGACTACGAGCAGCCGATGCGCGAGCTGTACGCCTACCACGACGGCGACACCTGGCTCGACGGCGTCGTCACCGGCGTCAAGCCGCACGCGGCGGCCGACGGCGGAACGCTGGTGCAGTTCGACGAGCGGCTGTGGGTGCCCGCGCGCGAGGTGCGGCAGTCGGACCACTACATCGCGGTGCTGCTCAACCCTGACTCCGAGGTCTACGCCGAGGTCATCCAGTCGCTGATCGACGGGCAGCCCAAGGAGATCATCCGCGACGTCTCGGTGGTCGGCGACGGCGACAACGTCGGCACCGAGTGGAAGCTGCTGGACGAGGCCGCCACCGGCACGCGCGTCCGGTACCGCTACACGGGCACGGCCGCGCTGCAGCAGCCCGACGACGACGGGGGCGACGAGGCCGCCGCGACGGCGTAGCCGCTACGCCGTCACCCGCGAGGCTCGCGCGTTCCATCCCGCGCGCCATCCCCATCTCCTGGATCGAAGGAGATTCGGCCGAATGGCGCCCGAATCTCCCGCAGGACTGCCTTGAGTCGGAGATTCGACGCCCGAGCTCCTTCGTTACGCGAGGCGCTACGCCGTCCGCCGCTGCAGGGTCAGCGCGCCCAGGATGACGGCGGCGACCGCGAACGCCCCGATGATGAGCAGCTGGCCGCCGACGTAGGCAGCGTCGTGAGAGTTCGTGGCGACCGCGTTCAGCGCATCCACCGCGTGCGACAGCGGCAGCCAGTCGCTGAGCTCGCGGAGCCCGGCGGGGAGTTGGTCGCGCGGCAGGAAGATGCCGCCGAGCAGGATCTGCGGGAACACCAGCAGCGGCATGAACTGCACCACCTGGAACTCGGTGCGCGCGAACGCGCTCGCGAAGAGGCCGAGGGTGCTGCCCAGCACCGCATCCACCACCGCGACCGCGACCAGCAGCCACGGGTCGCCCTTCACGTCGAGGCCGCAGACCCAGATCGCATACGCCGACGCGAGCAGCGCCTGCACGATGGCCAGCAGACCGAACGCCAGGGTGTAGCCGAGGATGAAGTCGCCGCGACCCAGGGGCATCGAGAGCAGGCGCTCCAGCGTCCCGGTGCGGCGCTCGCGCAGCGTGGTGATGGACGTGACCAGGAACATCACGATGAACGGGAACAGTGCAAGGATGGCCGGCCCGATCGTCTGGAACACCGGGGTGTCGGTGAAGATCCACGCGACAAGGCCGATGAGCAGGCTCGGGACGACGAGCAGCAGCACGACGGTGCGCGGGTCGTGGCGGATCTGGCTGAGGACGCGGCCGGTGGTGGCGAGGGTGCGGGTGGGGTTCATCGTGCCTCCTCCTCGACGTCGGTGCCGGCGCCGTCCGACCCGGGGAGCGCGTGGCGGGCGTGATGGCGGCGCAGCAGCGCGAGGAACGCGCCCTCGGCGTCCGCCGCGCCCGTCTCCGCGAGCAGCTCGGCCGGCGTCGCGTCGGCGAGCACCGCTCCCTCCCTCATCAGGATGAGGCGTTCGCACCGGCTCGCCTCGTCCATCACGTGGCTGGAGATGAGCAGGCTGGTGCCGGCGTCCGCGAGGCGGTGGAACAGGTCCCACAGTTCGACGCGCAGCAGCGGGTCGAGCCCGACGGTCGGCTCGTCGAGCACCAGGAGGTCCGGCGAACCGAGCAGCGCCGCGGCGAGCGAGACGCGGCTGCGCTGGCCGCCGGACAGGGACGAGACCAGGCGCCCCGCGTAGCCGGACAGGTCGGTCGCCTCGAGCGCGCGCTCGACATCGGCGCGGCCGGCCCCGAGCACGCGGCGGAAGTAGTCGAGGTTCTGCCGGATGGTGAGGTCGTCGTACACGCTCGCCGCCTGCGTGACGTAGCCGACGCGGTGGCGCAGAGCGGCCGACCCGGCGGGCTGGCCGAGCACGGAGACAGTCCCCGACTTCACCTTCTGCACGCCGACGATGGCGCGCATGAGCGTCGTCTTGCCGCATCCGCTCGGGCCGAGCAGGCCGACCACCTGGCCGCGCGGGATGAGCAGGTCGAGACCGTGCAGCACGTCCGTCCGGCCGCGGCGCACCCGCAGCGCTTCGATCGCGACGGCGGGCTCCGCCGCATCCGGCGAATTCATCATGTGCTGAATTATTCGCCTGACGACGCCGTCGCGTCAAGAGCGGGCGCGGGCGCGTCCCCGAGCAGGTGCGCTTGCACGACCGGTCCGATCCGGCGCACGAGCTCCTCCGCAGGGGCGCTCGCGATCGGCTCGATGCGCAGGCCGTAGCGGACCATGATGAGACCGACCAGTTGGGACGCGGCGAGCTCGGCTCGCAGCTCCGCATCCGGTGCGTCGTTCAGCGCCGCGAGCTTGGAGAGCACCTCGCGGGTCAGGAACTCGCGCACCATCCGCGTCCCCGGGCCGCCGCCGAGCACCGTGCGCAGGATGACGACCATGCGGCGCGCGGACTTCTCGTCGTCCAGCCGCTCCAGCAGGTAGCGCACCAACGCCTCCCCCACCCGGTCGCGTGGACCGGACAGCACGGCCGCCAGCACCCGGTCCGGCCGCAACGGCGCCTCGAGGGTGGCGGCGAACAGGTCGGCCTTTCCGTCGAAGTAGTGGTGCACGAGCGCCGAGTCGACGCCTGCGCGCCGGGCGACCGCGCGGAGAGACGCCGCCTCGTACCCGTGCTCGGCGAACTCGTCCGCCGCCGCGCGCAGGATCGCGGTGCGCGCCGATGCCTCGCCGCGCTCCTTGCGCGGGCGGCCGGGACGACGCCGTTCGGCGAGTTCGCTCACCCCGCCATTGTGCACCCGTGCGCCCGCCGTCCTCTCCTTCGGCGCTTGCTTCGAGTGTGGTGGGAACGCGGTGGGCGCGCACCCCCTCGAAGCTAGGATGTGAACCGCGCATCCACTCGACCCGGCGCCTGGCACACAAGGAGTTCTACGCACATGGAATGGCTCATTCCGGTCATCATCGTCGTCGTGATCGTGGCGATCATCGGGATCTACCTGTGGGCCACGTACAACTCCCTGGTGACGCTGAAAGTGCGCGTCGACGAGGCGTGGAGCGACATCACGGTGCAGCTGAAGCGGCGCGCCGATCTCATCCCGAACCTCATCGAGACGGTGAAGGGGTACGCGGCGCACGAACGCGGCGTCTTCGAGTCGGTCACGAAGGCCCGCGCCGAGACGCTGTCCGCGCAGACGCCGGGTGAGGCGTCCGTCGCCGAGAACCACATGCAGACCGCTCTGAAGAGCATCTTCGCGGTCGCAGAGGCGTACCCGCAGCTGCAGGCGAGCCAGAACTTCCTGCGCCTGCAGTCCGACCTCGTCGACACCGAGGACAAGATCCAGGCCTCGCGCCGGTTCTACAACGGCGGCGTCCGCGAGTTCAACACGAAGATCAAGGTGTTCCCGAACAACCTCTTCGCCCGACGGCTGGGCTTCAC
>JAEWJG010000110.1 GCA_023386675.1 Actinomycetes bacterium | reverse complement strand
GGCCGAGCGGGCCGTGTGCGTGTGGCTGGCGGTCGGCGCGCGGCTGCGTGGCGGGGTCCGGTACTCCGACGGCCGGCTGCTGCGCGCGGCCACGCCGCTGCGCGAACTGCGGCGACGGCAGCGCGCTCCCAAGCACTGAACCTGCGCGCTGGCAACCACTTGACCCTTGCGCCGCCCGCCGGTTCTCTCGGGATATGACACCACGCATCACCCCGCGGGGGCCGGTGAGCGAGGCGCTGCTCGAGGCGCTGCAGACCGATCCGTCCGCGGCAGCCGACCAGGTCGGCGTGTTCGCCGACCGCACCGCCCATGCGCTCGAGGCGCAGCCGGACCTCCTCACCGACGAGGACCTCCAGCTGACCCTGTTCGTCCTCTACGGCCTCCACTACGGCGACACCGTCGACGCCGACGACGAGTGGGAGTGGCACCCGGAGCTGCTGCGCACGCGCCGCACCATAGAGCGCGAGTTCGAGCGCCAGCTGCGGGAGCGCGTGCCTGTCGGCGAGCTTCCGGAGCCGACCGCCGACGCCGTCGCCGCGTACCTGTTCGACCTGACGGCCGAGGACGGCGGCCCGAGCCTGTCGCGCTTCCTCGCCAAGAAGGCGACGGAGGAGCAGGCGCGCGAGTTCGTCATCCATCGCTCCATCTACACGCGCAAGGAAGCGGACCCGCACTCGTGGGCGATCCCCCGGCTGACCGGCCGGGCGAAGGCCGCGCTGGTCGAGGTGCAGTCCGACGAGTACGGCGGCGGTCGGCCCGAGCGCATCCACGCCGAGATCTTCGGCCGGACCATGCGCAACCTGGGGCTGGACGACTCCTACGGCGCCTACCTCGACAACGTGCCGGCCGCCACGCTGGCGTCCTTCACGATGATGTCGATGTTCGGGCTCAACCGGAGCCTGCGCGGCGCGATCACCGGCCACCTGGCGGCGTTCGAGATGACGTCGTCCATCCCGAACCGCTTCTACGGCAACGGCTTCCGCCGGCTCGGCCACGGCGAGGACGTCACCTGGTACTACGACGAGCACGTCGAGGCGGATGCGGTGCACGAGCAGATCGCCGGTCGCGACCTCGCGGGCGGCCTCGCGGAGCAGCATCCTGAGCTCTTGCCCGACATCGTCTTCGGCGCCGCCGCGTGCCTCTACGTCGACGGGCTCGCCGGGCAGCACCTCCTGGAGAGCTTCGAGGCCGGCCGCAGTTCGCTGCGCGCGCCCGTGGCGGTGCCCGCATGAGCGCGCACGAGGAGGAGCCGGTCATCGTCGCCTGCCCGGACGGCCCACTGCTGGTCCGCGGGCACATCGAGCTGACGACCCCGGACGGGACGCCCATCGAGCAGCACCGCCGCACCGTCGCGCTGTGCCGCTGCGGCGTCTCCACCATCAAGCCGTTCTGCGACGGCAGCCATAAGTCCGTGCACTTCCGCACGGACACCTGAGACCACCGAGAAGAGAGGAGCGGACATGTCCGACCCCCGCAACACCGAAGGCGACCGCCACGACGAGAACACCGAGGCGGAGCAGCAGATCGTCGACAAGCCGTCCCAGGCCGAAGGCGACGAGGGCGACTCCGACAACGGCTAGGGTGCGTGCATGACGACGGATGACATGGTGTCGTGAGCGAGGAGCCCGACGCCGACCCGACCGACGGCCGGAACGAGACCGCGACGCAGCGCGCCGACCGCAACTGGAACGAGCTGCTGCAGGAGTTCCGCGTCTTCCAGACGGGGACGCAGATCCTCGCCGCGTTCCTGCTGACGCTGCCCTTCCAGCAGCGCTTCCAGCAGCTTCCGCCGGTGGATGTGGTCGTGTACCTCATCCTCGTGTTCCTCGCCGTGATCGTGACGCTGCTCGCTCTGGCGCCGGTCGCCCTCCACCGCCTCCTGTTCCGACAGCGGGCGAAGGCGGAGCTCGTCGGGCTGGGGAGCAAGCTCCTGATCATCTGCCTGGCGGCCGCATCCCTGCTGTTCACGGGCATCGTGCTGTTCATCGTGGACTTCCTCCTCGGCCCACCGGCCGGGATCCTCGCGGCGAGCTGCGTCTTCGTGGTGGTCGTCGTGATCTGGGTCGTGCTGCCGCTGGCGGTGCGGGCGCAGCACAAGCGGCACGTCGAGGGTCGCTGACCGCCATTCGCCCCACGAACGCCCCTGCCCTCCACACCCTCGTTTGCGCCCGCGCAAGGGGTTGCGGCTCCCCTTCCGCGGAGGGACGCTCGCACCATGGATCAGCGAACGACGACGTCCGCCGGGGACTCCTCCCGGGTCCGCGACGTCTGGGGAGCGCGCACCCCGTACGCGCGCGGCGACCAGTGGCCCGAACGCGCCGATCAGGCGCTGGAGGCCGGGCTGACCGAGGCCGACGTCGACCGGTGGGTGCGCAGCGCGTGCGTGCTCTGCAGCAACGGCTGCGGCTGCGACATCGCGGTCAAGGACGGCCGGATGGTCGGCGTCCGCGGCCGCACCGATGACCACATCAACCACGGCCGGCTCGGGCCGAAGGGGCTGTACGGGAGCTGGCAGGGGATGCGCGGCCGCGACCGGCTCGAGCATCCGCTCATCCGCCGCGACGGCGAGCTCGTGCAGGCCACCTGGGACGAGGCCATGGAGGCGATCGTCCGGCGCAGCAGGAAACTCCTGGACGAGGTCGGCCCGCTCAGCCACGGCTTCTACACCTCCGGCCAGCTGTTCATCGAGGAGTACTACGCGCTCGCGGTGCTCGGCAAAGCCGGTGTCGGCACCCCGCACATGGACGGCAACACCCGCCTCTGCACGGCGACGGCGGCCACCGCGCTGAAGGAGACCTTCGGCGCGGACGGGCAGCCGGGCTGCTACGAGGACATCGACGACTGCGACGCGATGTTCCTCTGGGGCCACAATCTCGCCGCCACCCAGACCGTGACCTGGTCGCGCGTGCTCGACCGCCTCGCGGGGCCGAACCCGCCGCGGCTGGTCGTGATCGACCCGCGGAACACGCCGACAGCGCAGCAGGGGGAGGTGCACCTCGCGATCCGTCCGGGCACCAACCTCGCGCTCCTGCTCTGCCTCGAGCGCGAGCTGATGGTCAACGGATGGGTCGACCGGGAGTTCGTGGACGCGCACACCCTCGGCTTCGACGAGCTGCAGGGGCAGGTCGAGGAGTGGACGCCGGAGCACGCCGCCGACGTCTGCGGCGTCGACGCCGAGGACATCCGCCGCGCCGCCCGCATCTTCGCCGAGTCCCCGCGCGTGCTATCGACCGTGCTGCAGGGCTTCTACCAGGCTCCGCAGGCGACCGCGTCCGCGTGCCAGGTCAACAACCTCCACCTACTGCGCGGGATGATCGGCAAGCCCGGCGGCGGCATCCTGCAGATGAACGGGCAGCCGACCGCGCAGAACAACCGCGAGTGCGGCGCCGACGGCGACCTGCCCGGGTTCCGCAACTGGGAGAACCCGGACCACGTGCAGCAGCTCGCCGACCTGTGGGGCGTCGACGCGCTGAAGATCCCGCACTGGGCGCCGCCGACGCACGCGATGCAGCTGTTCCGGTACGCCGAGCAGGGGTCCATCTCGTTCCTCTGGATCTCTGCGACGAATCCGGCCGTGTCCATGCCGCAGCTGCCGCGCATCCGGGAGCTGCTCGCTAAGGAGGAGCTGTTCGTCGTCGTGCAGGACCTCTACCTGACCGAGACGGCCGAGCTCGCCGACGTCGTCCTGCCTGCGGCCGGGTGGGGCGAGAAGACGGGCACCTTCACGAACGCGACCCGCACCGTCCACCTCTCCGAGAAGGCGGTCGAGCCGCCGGGGGAGGCGCGCGCCGACCTCGACATCTTCCTCGACTACGCGAAGCGGATGGACTTCCGCCGCAACGACGGCCGCCGGCTCCTCGACTGGGATGGGCCGGAGGACGCGTACCGCGCCTGGCAGGACGCCTCGCGCGGCCGCCCCTGCGACTACACCGGCATCTCGTACGAGGACCTGCGCCGCGAGTCCGGCGTCCGCTGGCCGCGGCGCGAGGGCGAGACGGAGAGCGTGCAGCGGCTGTACGCCGACGCCGACTTCCCGTCGCACCCCGAGTACTGCGAGAGCTACGGCCACGACCTGCTCACCGGCGGCAGCGTCGGGCAGGAGGCGTACAAGGCCATGCGCCCCGACGGCCGCGCGATGCTCAAGTCGGCGCCGTACAGCGAGCCGCACGAGCCGCCGGACGACGAGTACCCGCTGCGGCTCACCACCGGACGCAGCATCTACCACTTCCACACCCGTACCAAGACCGGGCGGACGACCGAGTTGGCGGAGGCGGCGCCGGAGGTGTGGCTGGAGCTGGCCCCGGTGGACGCCGAGCCGCGCGGCATCAGCGAGGGCGACATCGTCGAGGTCGTCTCCCGGCGCGGCCGCATCGTCGCGCCGGTGCGGATCAGCGACATCCGGCCCGGTGCCGTGTTCGCGCCGTTCCACTACGGGTACTGGGATGCGCCTCCCGGCTCGCAGGAGCGCCGGCCGACCGCGGCCAACGAGCTGACGATCACAGAGTGGGACCCGGTCTCGAAGCAGCCGATGTTCAAGTCCGGCGCCGTGCAGGTGCGCCGCCTGGAAGGAGACGCCTCGTGAAGCTCCCGGTGTACGTGACGCTGCTGGCCGAGTCCGAATCGACGCTCGCGCGCTCCTACCGGCAGGTCGCCGACGCGCACGGCGACGAGCCGGACATCCACTTCCTCTGTTTGACCCTCGCGAAGCAGTGCGAGAACCACCGGAAGAAGCTCGACGAGGTGATCCAGCGAATCGGCCGCGGCGAGGATGGAGACGAGCCCGAGCGGCTGCACGCCGCCGCGATCGAGGAGGCGCGCTCGGGCCCGCTCGGGGTGCTGCGCGACCTGCAGGACCTCTACCTGCTCGCCAGCCTGACCGACGTGACCTGGACCGTCGTGAAGCAGGCGGCCCAGGCCCTGGTCGACGAGCACCTGCTCGAGATCGTCGAAGGCTGCCAGAAGGAGACCGCCGTTCAGCTCCGCTGGCTGCTCACCCGGATGAAGCAGGCCGCGCCGCAGGCGCTGATCGCCGCGCGATGATGGCCGACGTCGCAGCCGTGATCGTCATCGCGGGTGGACGGTCGAGCCGGTTCGGCGCGGACAAACTGCAGCACAGGATCGGCGGGCGGACCCTGCTCGAACGGACGGTGGATGCGGCCCGCGCCTGCGGGCCGGTGATCGTCGTGGGTGCCGGGGAGATCCCGCCCGGGGTCACCGTCGCGGTGTCGGAGTGGCCGCGCTGGGGCGGTCCGTGCGCCGCGATCGCAGCCGGGGTGGATGCGCTGGCCGGCATCGAGGGGGAGGCGCTCCTCCTCTCGGCCGACCTGGTCGACCCGGCCGCCACGGTGGCCGCGTTGCAGGCCGCAGGAGCGGGCGTGCTCACCGATGCCGGCGGACGGCCGCAGTGGCTGCTGGCGCGGGCCCCGCTCGATGCGCTGCGTGCGCGCATCGCCTCCCTGCGGGTCGATCGGCCGACGCTCGCAGACCTGCCGGCCCGAGCTGTCGTCTCCGTGGTGGACGCGCGCCACCAGGTCGACGGCCGGGTCTGCGCCGACGTCGACACCCCCTCCGACCTGCCGCTCCCTGCGGCCGAACGCGCGAAGGAGCTGCTCCATGGAACCGTCTGAGCTCGACGACTGGGCCGCCGAGGCCGCCTCGGTGGTCGGGGTGACACTGCAGCCCGGCGACATCGCCGCGGTTCTCGACCTGGCGCGGGACGCGGCGCACGGCATCGCACGTCCCGCCGCGCCGCTCACCACCTTCATCGCGGGGATGGCGGTCGGACGCGGCCAGCCGACGGCGGAGGCGATGGCCGCGCTGGTGGACGCCATCGGGCGTCGTAGCGGGGCCGCAGCCGATCCCTCCGAGCCGGATCAGGGCGAAGGGCTCACCCCGTGATCTCCTGGCGCGACGCCCGTGACATCGCCGCCGGACTCGGCCGTGGTGCGCCGACGCGCGTCCTGACCGTGCCGCTCGCCCGCGCCGCCGGGCTGGTCCTCGCCGGGGACGTCCGCTGCGAGAGCCCGCTGCCGCGGTTCGACAACTCCGCGATGGACGGCTGGGCGGTCGCGGGCGAGGGCCCCTGGCGGGTGGGGGAGCCGGTTCTCGCCGGCAGCGTCCCGCCGTCCCACCCCCTCCAACCCGGGCAGGCGCGGCCGATCGCGACCGGCGCGCCCGTCCCCCC
>JAEWJG010000085.1 GCA_023386675.1 Actinomycetes bacterium | reverse complement strand
GGGCGTCCGCCGGGCCTCGTCATCACCGTGAGGAACACCATGAAGAACACCACCGAGTCCACGTCGACCGGGCCCGTCGGCACCGGCGCGGTGCCCCGCGTCGGCCACGGCCTGCCCGGGATGCGCGAGCGCGCGTCGCTCGCAGGCGGCTCGCTGACCGCCGGTCCGCAGGACGGGGAGTTCGTCGTGTCGGCGTTCGTGCCCGGCGCAGCGATCGGGGCGACCGCGTGAGCGGGGTGGAGACGGCCGTGCACACCGGAGCGCGGATCCGGGTGCTGCTCGTCGACGATCAGCCGCTGTTCCGCGCAGGCGTGCGCATGTTGCTCGGCTCGCAGGACGATCTCGAGTTCGCCGGCGAGGCGGGAAACGGCCAGGAGGGTGTGCGTCTCGCCGCCGAGACGCGGCCCGATGTCGTGCTCATGGACATCCGGATGCCGGTCATGGACGGCATCGCCGCGACCAGCGCCATCATCGCGGACGCGGAGCGTGCCGGGCATACGCCGCCACGCATCGTCGTGTTGACCACGTTCGACCTCGACGAGGCCGCCGCGCGCGCCATCCGCGGCGGGGCCAGCGGTTTCGTGCTGAAGGACGCGGAGCCGGAGTTCCTCCTCGCGGCGATCCGCACCGTCCACGCGGGCAGCGCCGTCATCGCGGCGGGCGCCACGCGGGAGCTGTTCGAGTACTTCTCGGCCGCCCAGCCCGTGCGGCAGGCGCCGCCCGAGTTCGAGTCGCTCACCTCGCGGGAGCGTGAGATCTTCGTGCTCGCCGCCCGTGGCCTGAGCAACGCCGAGATCGCGGGCTCCGAGTTCCTCAGCGAGGCGACGGTCAAGACGCACATCTCGCGCATCCTCGCGAAGCTCGGCCTGCGCGACCGCGTGCAGATGGTCGTCTACGCCTTCGAGCACGGACTCACCGCGGCCGAATAGTCCGCATTGCACGCAAGGACTTCATAGGCCGGCGGCCGGGATCACGTATCCGATCCCGACCCCGTCTCCACTAGTGACGCGCCCTTCGACGCGTCGCCCGCCGCGACTCGCTCGCGCACGGGCTCGCCTGGTGGACGGAGTCGGGGATGGCCGCTTCCCGGTCGGTCGGCGTGGATGCGCTGCGGGTGCTCGGGGTCACCGCCGTGGTGTACACGCACGTGTTCGGCGCCGACCCGCTCCGCGATGTGCTCTTCGCGTGGCACGTGCCCCTGTTCTTCATGCTCACGGGCTACCTGTGGACCCCCGGGCGACGCCTCGCCGGCGAGGTGCGGCGGAGAGCTCTGAGCCTGCTGCTGCCGTACGCGGCGTGGCTGGTCATCGTCCTGTCGCCGCCCGTCAGCGACCTGCTGCTGCGCGGCCAGGCGGTGTTCCCGCTCGAGAGCGCGCTCCGCGGCGGCACCGCGCTCGGCGGACCGTTCGCCGCGTTCTGGTTCGTTACCGCCCTGTTCGTCGCAGCTGTTCTCGCCCGGCTGCTGGAGCGCCTCCCGCCCACGGTGCAGTGGTGCGTTCCCGTCGCCGCGCTCGTGTCGCTCTGGCTGTTCCGCGTCCCGCTGCAGGACGTACCGCTGTCCGCGGGGACCGCCGTCCCGTGCCTCGCGTTCGTGCTGGCCGGCCGGATGCTCGCTCAGCACCGCCACCGGATCCTGCGTCCGACTGCGGCCGGGTTGCTTCTCGTGACGGCCGGACTGGCGGCCGTCGCCACGGGTCTGGTCCCGCCGGTCGACCTGAAGAAGGCGGATTTCGGGATGCCCGTCGTGACCATCCTGATCTCGCTCGCGATCTGCGCGGGGCTGGTGCTGCTCGCCGACCGGGCGTTCGACGGCGCAACAGGCCGGGTCGGCCACGCGGTCTCGCGCGTGGCCGTCCCGTCGCTGATGGTGGTCCTCGCCCACGCGGTCGTCATCCAGGCGTGGCGGATCGCCGGCGTCCCGCCGTCCGCGGCCGTCTTCGTCACCGCCCTCCTCGGGCCGTGGCTGCTCGCGCTGCTGGTGCACCTCACGCCGGCCTCCCGACTCTTCACCGGTGCTCCCCGATGGCGTCCGATGCGCCGGACGGCCGTCGCGCATCATCCTCAGGAGGGACACAGGATCGGCCCACCGCCCGATCCGCTCAGCCCGCCGGCTCCGTAGCGTCGAAGCCATGGAGCTGACTCTCACCGAAACGGTGGCTCGCGTAGAAGCGGCCACGAAGACCTACGGCACCGGCGCGGGCCGCGTCAACGCGCTCGACGGGGTCACCGTCGGCATCCCGGCCGGACGGTTCACCGCCATCATGGGTCCGAGCGGCTCCGGCAAGTCCACGCTGATGCATGTCATGGCCGGGCTCGACTCGGTCACCAGCGGGCGCGTGCTCCTCGGCGACACCGAGATCACCCACCTCGGGGACGCCGAGCTCACGCTGTTGCGCCGTCGGCGCGTCGGGTTCGTGTTCCAGTCGTTCAACCTCGTCCCGACGCTGGACGTGCGCGGCAACATCCTGCTCCCGTTCGAACTCGACGGGCGGCGCCCGACCCGCGTCCAGAGCGAATGGATCGACCACCTCGTCGGTACGCTCGGCCTGGGCGACCGGCTGACCCACCGCCCGCACGAGCTGTCCGGCGGGCAGCAGCAGCGCGCCGCGATCGTCCGCGCGCTCGCCACCCGGCCTGACCTCGTCTTCGCCGACGAGCCGACCGGCAACCTCGACTCGCGTACCGGGCGCGAAGTGCTCGGGGTGCTGCAGGATGCGGCGCGCAGCTTCGGCCAGAGCATCGCCATGGTCACGCACGACCCGGTCGCGGCGAGCTACGCCGACCACATCGTGTTCCTGGCCGACGGACGGGTGGCCGCCGAGCGCGGCGCGTCGACCGCGGAGGAGATCTCGTCGTTCATGCTCGGCATGGAGGCGCGCGCGTGAGCCGGCCGTTCTCCGCCTTCCGCGCCAACGCCCGCGACCACCGCGCCGGCATCCTCGTGGCCGCGCTCAGCTCCGCGTTCGGCGTCGCTCTCGTCGGCGGTGTCAATGTGCTCGGTGCCTACATCGGCGCGTCGTCGATGGGGGAGCACGGCAGCGTCCGGGTCGCCCTCGCGATCGTGGCCGGACTCTTCTTCGTGGTCGCCGTCTACGTCGGCGCGATCGTCACCACCAACACCTTCGCCACTGTGATCGCCGGCCGGACGCGGACCATCGCCCTGCTTCGCCTCATCGGCTCGAGCGCCCGTACGCAGCGACGCTCGGTGGCGTCCGAGGGGCTTGCGGTCGGGGTCATCGGCGCGCTGATCGGGGGGACGGCGGCCGCCGTCCTCGCGCTCGTCGCCGTCCGCGCGCTGGTCGCCGTCGGCGTTCTGCCCGATGCGCTCTACCCGGTGCTCAGCGTCACGATGATCGGGCCGGCGGTGGTGGTCGCGCTGACGACGTGGCTCGCCTCGTGGATCGGCAGCCGCCGGGTCCTGGCCGTCACACC
>JAEWJG010000082.1 GCA_023386675.1 Actinomycetes bacterium | reverse complement strand
GATCTGGGCCGGCGACGGCAGCCTGCCCGGGGACGACGGCTGGATCAGCCTCCACCTCGCCGACTCCGCTCCGCTGACGCTCGCGCCGCCGTCCGACCACGAGCCGGACGAACTGCAGCGCGGCATCCTCGACGCCCTCGGCCGGGGCGGCGGGTACTTCTTCCGCCAACTGTCCGACGCGCTCGGCACCGAGCGCGGCTCCGCCATCGACGACTCCGAGCTCGTGACGGCGCTCTGGGACCTCGTCTGGGCCGGGCGGATCACCAATGACACGCTGGCGCCGCTCCGCACCCTCACGGCCGGCGGCTCCGGAGCCCACAAGCGCCCCCGCCAGCCGACGCGCGCGCGCATGTACCGGGGACGCGTCCCCACCCGCTCCGCGATGGTCACCCGGATGGGGCCGCCGACCGTCGCCGGTCGCTGGTCGCTGCTGCCCGAGCGCGACCTCGACTCGACCGTGCGCGCGCACGGGCAGGCCGAGACGCTGCTCGACCGCTACGGCGTGGTGACGCGCGGCTCGGTGATGAACGAGGGAACACCCGGCGGCTTCGCCCTCGCATACAAGGTGCTCAGCGGCTTCGAGGAGACCGGTCGCGCACGGCGCGGGTACTTCATCGAGACCCTCGGGGGCGCCCAATTCGCCAACGGGGCGACGGTCGACCGGTTGCGCTCCTACGTCCGCGACCACACTCAGGACCCTGCCTACGAGGCCGTCGCCCTGGCGGCGACCGACCCGGCGAACGCGTACGGCGCGGCTCTGCCCTGGCCGGCGGTGCCGGGCGAGACCGGCACCGGTCACCGGCCCGGACGCAAGGCGGGCGCGCTCGTCGTGCTGGTCGACGGCGAGCTGACGCTCTACGTCGAGCGCGGCGGCAAGAGCCTGCTGTGCTTCGTGGACGGCGCAGCGGCCACCGGGACAGAACCCGCCGACGACTCCGCCACCCTCCGGCTCCGAGCCGCCGCGCGCGCCCTCGCCGCACTGGTCACCTCCCGCCGCGTCGACAAGCTCGCCGTCGAGACGGTCAACGGCGCCTTCGTCCTCGGATCGCCGCTCGGCGACGCGCTCTCGGAAGCCGGCTTCCTCGCCACCCCGCGCGGGCTGCGGCTGCGTCGATGACAGGAGGTCGGATTGCCTGAGGGCGACACCGTCTATCAGGCGGCGCGCCGCCTCGACCGCGCCCTGGCCGGGCGCACCCTGACCGAGACCGACTTCCGCGTGCCCGCTTACGCGACCGTTGACCTCTCCGGGCAGCGGATGGACGAGGTCGTCCCGCGCGGAAAGCATCTGCTGATGCACGTGGGCGAGCACACCATCCACAGCCACCTCAAGATGGAGGGCTCGTGGGAGGTGTACCCGCCGGACGGGCGCTGGCGGCATCCCGGCTACCAGGCCCGCGCCGTGCTTCGCACGGAGGATGCGCAGGCGGTCGGCTTCCTGCTCGGCGTGCTCGAGGTGCTCCCCCGCGATCGCGAGGAGGAGGTCGTGGGCCACCTGGGCCCCGACCTGCTCGGCTCCGACTGGGACGCCGGCGAGGCGCTGCGTCGCCTGCAGGAGCATCCGGAGGTGCCCGTCGCGGTCGCTCTGCTCGACCAGCGCAACCTGGCCGGCCTCGGCAACGTCTACGCGAACGAGTTGTGCTTCCTGCGCGGGATGCTGCCGACACGCCCTGCGGGCGAGACCGACCTCGCCGCCGCCGTGGCGCTGGGCCACCGCCTGATCACGGCCAACCGCGACCGCCCGCTGCGCGTCACCACGGGCGATACGCGCCGGGGCCGCAACACCTGGGTCTACGGGCGCAAGGGGCAACCGTGCCGCCGCTGCGGGACGCCCATCCGCTCCGGTTCCCTCGGCCGCACCGAGCTGGAGGAGCGGGTGACGTACTTCTGCCCGGTGTGCCAGACGTAGGCAGCACCGGGCAGAAGCGGGGACGTACGGCGCGGACGGTTACGCCGCCGCGTCCTCCTCGTCCTCCTGCTGGGCCGAGCGCACCGTCTCGAGGGCGGCCGACCACGACTCGAGCTGGTCGAACAGCGGGGTGAGGGCGGCGGTCTGCTGGTCGGTCGGCTTCAGCTGCCAGTTCTCGAAGTCGTGCGCGAGGCTGAGCCCCACGAACGCGCTGACCGTGGCCACCTGGAGCTGCGACAGCACGAGGCGCAGGTGCTCGACCGCGCGGGCACCGCCGAAGACGCCGTAACTGACGAAGCCGGCCGCCTTGTTGTACCACTCGGCGCCGACGTAGTCGATCGCGTTTTTGAGGGCGCCGGAGGTGCTGTGGTTGTACTCGGGGGTGACGAACAGGTAGCCGTCGAACTCGGCGATCTTCGCCGCCCAGGCCTTGGTGTGCTCGCCGGCGTACTGCCCCATGGCCGCGGGCATGGCCTCGTCCAGGTGCGGGAGGTTCCACTCCGCCAGGTCGACGAGCTCGTACTCGACACCCGTGCGCTGTGCGGCGTTCTCGTACACCCAGCGGGCGACGGCCTCGCCGTTGCGCCCAGGGCGAGTGCTCCCGATGATGATCGCGATCTTCGTCATGTCAGCCTTCCTTTTGATGACGTGTCACCCATTCTGAACCATCCCGGTGCGGGATGCATTCCCGGTAGGCTCGCCGCATGTCCGACGACCGCGCCGACCGCGCCGACGACACCCGCCTCCCCGCCGACGCCACCGAGGAGGAGCGCCGACAGGCCGGCGACCGCCTCCGCGAGCGCATCTACGTGACGTTCACCGCGCTGGCGATCCTCATGGCGATGAACGGCCACGGCGAACTGGACTCCCCCACGGTGCTGTGGACGCTCGTCGTCTCCGTCGTCGGCGTGCTGCTCGCGGGCCTCGCCTCCGACCTCGTCTCGCACATGATCGTCCACAGCAACCTTCCGTCGGCGAGGGAGTTCCGCC
Organism: Actinomycetes bacterium; assembly: GCA_023386675.1. Taxonomy (GTDB): domain Bacteria; phylum Actinomycetota; class Actinomycetes; order Actinomycetales; family Microbacteriaceae; genus Leifsonia. The sequence goes on along the minus strand of JAEWJG010000082.1, from coordinate 1,518 downwards.
ACATGGCCGCGGTCTCGTCGCGCGCGCTCGGGGTGCTCGTCGTACCGCTCATCGCGATCGGCCTTGCGGTCTTCGACGTCATCCCGGACCGCACGGGCATGACCGTCGCGATCGTCGCTCTGATCGTCTCGCTCGCCGTCATCGCCCGCATCGCCGTGGCGCGATCGGGCATCTCCGGCTGGCGGCAGTTCGCCGCCCTGGCGGTGCTGGTGGCGCTCGGCGTCCTCGTCGTGTTCTTGGAGGCGCTCGTCCACTAGCCGTCCTCGTCCACCACCCGCTCGACGCGTGTCAGGATGGGCTATGGCCACCGTGCGCACCCGTCCGGACCCGCGCAAGCTTTCGGACGACGAGCTGGAGCTGTTCCGCGCCTTCCACCTGATGCGCCGCGGCTTCGACCGCACGCTGGATGCGCAGCTGCAGCACGACGACGGCATCTCGATCTCCGAGCTCGAAGTGCTCATGGCCCTCACGCGCGCGCCCGGCCGGCGGCTGCGCGTGCGCGACCTGGTGGACGCGACCGGCTGGGAGAAGAGCCGCGTCTCGCACCAGGTGAGCAGGATGGCCGCCCGCGGCTTCGTCGAACGGCAGGAGTGCGCGGAGGACCGCCGGGCCACCTGGATCCACCTGACCGGCGATGGGCGACGTGTCGTCGTGCACGCGCTGCCGAAGCACTCGGCGACGATCCGCCGCATCCTGTTCGAAGCGCTGTCGCCGCAGCAGCAGGACGAGCTGCTCGGTATCGCGCAGACGATGAACGCGGCCATCACGGCCGAGGACTGCGTGCCCCCGGACGACTGCGACGACTGAAGGTTCTCGCAGGGCTCGTACATCGCAGGTCGTAGTCCCGCTGGGAGACGGGGACGGATTCGCTGGTCATTCGTCGGGAACACCGGCGGAAACCAGCCGGTTCCAAGGCGCCTCCCCCTAGCGTTTCCGTGTGCGACGCCCGAATTATCCCGCCTCCGGATCCGATGCCGACGGCCGCGACGAGCAGCTGCCCGCGACCGAGGTCTTCGGACGCGTGCCTCCCGCAGACCCGCGACGCCCGGTCCGGGCCACCCGGCCGGCATCCGGCGTTCCCACCGGCGGCTCGGCCGCGCCGTTCGATCCGTTCGGGATGGGCGGTGACGCGCCGGGTCTCGGCGGAGCAGGCGCGGGGCGCCGCGACGGCGGCTACGGGAACGGCGGCGGCGGGAACCGCGGCGGGAACGGCCACGGGAACGACGGCGGCTCCGGCGACGGAGACGGCACCGGCCCCACCCGCCCAGGAAGGCCGCCGCGCAAGCACCGCCGCGCCAAGCGCATCATCGGGTGGACCGCCGCCGCCCTCGCGATCATCCTCGTGGTCGTCGGCGGCTACGCGGCCTACAGCTACTTCCGGTTCGTCGGGGGCGTCAAGCACGTCGACGTGATCGCGAAGTCGGGGAACGACATCGACGGGCAGGACCAGAACATCCTGCTGGTCGGCGACGATCACCGCCCCGACGGCGCGACCCAGGCCGAACTCGACCAGCTCAG
>JAEWJG010000031.1 GCA_023386675.1 Actinomycetes bacterium | reverse complement strand
CCGGCATGGCGCAGATCGACCCCGAGCTCATCGAGGCCGGGCGGCTGGACGGAGCGGGCAACTTCCGCGTGCTGTTCTCGATCGTCCTGCCGAGTCTGCGCCCGATCATCGTGTCGCTGGCCATCCTGAACTTCATCACCGCCCTGAAGCTGTTCGACAGCCCCTGGCTGATCACGCAGGGCGGCCCGGCGCACTCGTCCGAGTTCCTCGGGACCATGATCTACGCGGAGACGGCCAGCAGCGACCGCAACCTGGGCTACGCGTCGGCGCTGTCGATCCTGGTGCTCGTCATCGCGATCGCCGTGTCCGTCTTCATGCAGCTGCGGGGACGCGAGCGCCTGACCCGCACGAAGCCGCGCCGCAAGGAGGCCGCCGATGTTTGAGACCCGTTCCCGCCGCTCGCGGCTCCTCCTGCAGCTGGTGCTGACCATCGCCGTGGTGCCGTTCGTCATCCCGCTGATCGCGATGCTGCAGACCAGCTTCGAGGGCTCTGGCTGGGGCAACTACGTCGCCGTGGTGAATGTGCCCGGCTTCCCGAAGTTCTTCCTCAACACGATCATCATCGCGGTGGCGTCCATCGCGATCGTCTACCTGGCGACCCTCGCCGCCGCGTTCGGGTTCTCCAAGCTGCGGGTGCGCGGCAAGGAGGTCTACTTCTGGCTGATGATGGCGGCGCTGACGCTGCCCGAGGTCGTCCTGATCGCTCCTCTTTATACGACCGCGGTGAAACTGGGCCTGCTCGGCACGTACTGGTCGGTGATCCTGCCGATCGCCGCGCTGCAGATCCCGTTCACGGTGCTCATCGCCCGCGGGTACGTCGACGGCATCCCGGACGCGGTGTTCGAGGCCGCGCGGATCGACGGCGCGAGCACCTGGCGCGTGTTCTGGTCCATCCTCGTGCCGCTCTCCCGCCCGATCGCCGTGGCGCTCATGGTGCTGGTGCTGATCTACGCGTGGAACTCGTACCTCCTGCCGAAGGTGTTCCTCATCGACGACGGGATGGGCGTGGTCACGCAGCTGCCGGAGTTCTTCCGCCGCCAGTACAACGACGACACGCCGAAGATCCTCGCCGCGTCGGTGATCACCGCGATCCCGACGATCATCGCCTACATCGCGCTGCAGCGGCAGTTCGAGCGCGGGATGGCCGCGGGCGCGATCAAGTGACGGGCGGAGTCGTGGAGCGAGCGGTGGATCGGGCAGACTGCCTATTCGAGGTTGCAGTGCCGAGGACGGAAGGGGGTGCGGTGCGATGACGGATGCGTCGGCGTCCATCGGGCTCGTGATCCGGCACGGCCGCGACCGCGACCCGCTCGCCTCCGCGATCGTCCGCTCGATCGCCGGGCCGCTGCTCGCCGCCGGGATGCGCTTCATCACCCGGTCGGTCGACGACGAGGAGTCGGAGCTCAAGACGTACCGCCTGTGGGCGCGCGTCGGCGGCATCGCCGGCGTGATCGTGCTGGGCGCGGACTCGGTGGATGCGCGCATCCGCCTGCTGCGGCAGATCGACATGCCGTTCGTGGTGCTGGCGCCGGCGGACGGTGACGTCGACTACCCGGCGGTGACCGTGGACGCGGCCGCCGCTTCCCGTGCGCTCGCGGCCTACCTGGAGGGGCATCCTGCCCGCCGCCGGGTCTACCTGACGAGCCAGCTCGTGCCCGAGCCGCTCGTCGGCGACGCCGGAACGGGCTCGCGGACGATCGAGACGGTGCAGACGATCGACATCGTCGGCGAGGCCGTCCGGATCGGGCGCGAGAGCTCGGCGTCCAGCCCGACCGCGCTCCTGTTCGACACCGACCGGGATGCGGTCGCCGCCCTCGACGCGCTGCAGGAGCACGGCATCCCGATCCCGGAGGCGGTCGCGCTGATCTGCTGGAGCGACTCGCTGCTCTGTCAGAGCGCCGGCCGCCCCATCACCGCGATCGACCGGCACGGCCGCGAGATCGGCGCGCTGCTCGGCTCGGCCGCGCTCGCCGCCATCCACGACGGCGACGGGCGGCCGGTCGCGGCCCCCGAGCCGGTGGTCGTCGTGCGGGAGACGTCGTGAGCGCCGCGCGGCGGCTGGGGCCGTCGTCAGCGAACACGCGCAGCGCCATCCTGGACATGGTCCGCTCGGGCGGCACGGTCACACGCACCGAACTCGCCGAGCGCTCCGGCCTGACCGCGACCTCCATCACGCGCATCGTGAAGTCGCTGATCGAGGACGGCCTGGTCATCGAGACCGGCTTCAGCGAATCCACCGGCGGCAAGCGCAGCAGCCTCCTGGAGCTCAACACCAACGCGCGGTACGCCGTCGGCCTGTCGCTCGACGCCGGCCGGCTGACCTATGTCGTGACCGACCTCGCCGGTGACGTCATCGGCCGCCTGGTCTCGCCCGGCATCGAACAGGCGAACCCGATGGAGGATGTGGTGCGCATCGCGCGCGAGCTCGGCCAGCTCCTGGTGCAGCTCGACATCCGCCCGGAGTCTGTGGTCGGCGTGGGTGTGGCCGGTGCCGGCCTCGACCTCGGCGCGGGCGCCGAGCGTCTCTCGATCACCTCGACCGAGTGGGAGTCGTTCGCGCTGAACAAGGCGCTGGAGCCGAAGATCGGCCTGCCGGTGGTCCGCGACAACGACGCGGCCTGCGCGGCGCTCGGCCAGTACTGGGCGGGGCGCATCCCGGCGACGCAGGACTTCGCGACCCTCTACCTCTCGAACGGCTTCGGCCTCGGGCTGATGGTCGGCGGCAGCGTCGCCCGCGGGGCTTCGTCGAACGTCGGCGAGATCGGTCACATGGTGATCGACATCGACGGGCCGCAGTGCTGGTGCGGCGCCCGCGGCTGCCTGGAGATGCTGGCCGCCCCGCGCGCGGTGGTGGCTCAGGCGCTGGAGGATGCGGACCTGTCCGCCCAGCTGGGACTGACCGGCGACCCTCAGCGGTTCCGCGGCGACTTCGAGGCGATCGCCCGCGCCGCCGCACAGGGCGAGCCGCGCTGCTGCGAGCTGATCGGGCGGTCGGCGCGCTACGTCGCGGCGGCGGTGCTGTCGATCGTCAACGTGCTCGACCTCGAACGGATCGTGCTCGCCGGCCCCGGATTCGCGGATGCGGGGGCGATCTACGTGCGGGAGATCCGGGAGTACGTGGCCCAGTTCGCGCGCACGCGCGGCATCCACCCCGTCCTCATCGAGCTTGCCGACCCGGGGCTGGATGCGGCGGCCGGGGGAGCGGCGACGCTCGCGCTGCAGCACGCGCTGACACCGCACGCGGCGCCGGGACGGTAGGCCGGCGCGTCTGCGGGGCCTCTCAGCCGTTCCCGCTCCTTACTCAGGCAGGCGGGTCCGGCGTCCGCGATCCTGTGGGGATGCGCAACACCGTTCCCGCCGTCACCGCCCTGTTCTGGGTGACCAAGCTCCTGACGACGGCGATGGGCGAGACCGCCTCGGACTTCCTGGTCAAGACGATCAACCCGTTCGTGGCGGTCGGCGGCGCGTTCGTCGTGTTCGCGGGCTCGCTGGCGCTGCAGTTCGCGGTGCGCCGCTACATCCCGTGGGTGTACTGGCTCGCCGTGCTCATGGTGGCGGTGTTCGGCACGATGGTCGCGGACGTGCTGCATGTCGAGCTCGGGGTGCCGTACCTCGTGTCGACCGTGGTGTTCGCCGTCGCCCTGGCTGCGGTTTTCGTGCTCTGGTACGCGACGCAGCGGACGCTCTCGGTGCACAGCATCGACACCTTCCCGCGGCAGGTCTTCTACTGGTGCGCGGTGCTCGCGACCTTCGCGCTCGGCACGGCCGTCGGCGACCTGACGGCGGTCACGTTCGGGATGGGGTACTGGCTCTCGGCGCTGGTGTTCGGCATCCTGTTCGCCCTCCCGGGGGTCGCGTACCGCTGGTGGGGGCTGGGTGCGACCACCGCGTTCTGGACGTCCTACGTGCTGACCCGGCCGTTCGGCGCATCCATCTCGGACGGTCTCGCCGTCTCGCACGCCCGCGGCGGACTCGCCCTCGGTACCGGACCGGTCAGCCTGGTGCTGCTCGCCGCGATCGTGGTGTGCGTCGCAGTCCTCAGCCGGCGGCCCCGCTCGGCCGCCTCACGGGAACGCGCGCAGGGCGCGCTCGGCGACGCGCTGGAGTGACGCGCGGCTCGCGCCCGCGGAGGCCTGCACCGCGAGCCCGGCGCTGACCGTCACCAGGTACTTCGCGAGGTCGGCCGGACGCTCGTCTGCGCCGAGATCGCCCTCGGCGACCGCTCGGCGGAATCGCTCCGACAGCCGGTGCTCGCCGGACGCCCGGCTCTCCGCGAGGAAGTTCACGATCCGCTGGTCCTCCGCGCTGCCCGCCAGGGCGCCCTGGATCGACAGGCAGCCCGCGGGCTTGCCCGGCGTCGTGATCGCGAGCACATTGCTCCGGAGGTAGTGCTCGGCGACCGCGCGCGCGGTCGGCTCCTCTAGTGCCTCGCCGACGTAGGCCATGTCGACCTCGGCGTACCGGGTGACCGCCTGCTTGAAGGTCTCCTCCTTGTTGCCGAAGGCGGCGTACAGGCTGGGCCGGTTGATCCCCATGGCGGAGGTGAGGTCGTCGAGCGTGGTGCCCTCGTAGCCCTGGCGCCAGAACACCTCGACCGCCGCGTCCAGTGCCTCGTCGGTGTCGAATCCGCGTGGTCGTCCGCGTCCGGCCATCGCCTCCACCTCTTTCTGTACTGATCTGAAAAGAATTCTGTCATTCCGGGAATGCGGCGGCAACAGCGGTGTTTTATGTACCGTCTCAAACAGAAATGGAGCAGATCATGAACACCACCATCGCCACCAGCCAGACC
>JAEWJG010000426.1 GCA_023386675.1 Actinomycetes bacterium | reverse complement strand
GCGCGCGACCGTGCCGTCGAACGCTCGGACAAGCCCGCCGCCCGCGGTGACCTCTCGGTCGCGACCGTCCGTACCGCCGCGTTCGTCGCGCTGGTCGTCGCGTTGCTGCTCACCGTTCCGCTCGGGCCCGGTGCGCTCGTGGTGCACGCCATCGCGATCGCCAGCGGCTGGGCCTACAACCTCGGGCTGAAGTCGACCGCGTACTCCTGGGTTCCGTTCGCCGTCGCATTCGGCCTCCTCCCTGCGATCGCCACCCTCGGGCAGGAGCGCCCGGCGTGGCCGCAGTGGTGGGTCTACGCCGCAGGCGCCCTGCTCGGCGTCGCCGCGCACGTCACCAACGTGCTGCCGGACCTCGAGGACGACGCCCGCACGGGAATCCGCGGGTTCCCCCACCGGCTCGGCGCGCGCCCCAGCGGGCTGCTGGCGTTCAGCGCCCTCGCGGTCGCGAGTCTCCTCATCGCGTTCGGCCCGGGCCTCCCGGTCCGGGCCGTCCTGCTCATCGGGCTGGTGATCGGGCTGGCGGCCGCGATCACCGGCGTCGTGCTCCTGCTGCGCCGCAGCCCGACGCGCCTGCTGATGCAGCTGATCATGACGTGCGCCATCGTCGACGTGGTGATGCTGGCCCTCGCCGGTCAGTCCGTGACGGTCTGAACCTTCTGGGCGCTGACGCCGTTCCGGATCCCGATCCCGGACACCACCCCGCCGACCAGCAGGAGCAGCGCACCGGCGAGCATCGCGCGGTGCAGGCCTGCCGTATCGAGCGTCCCGCCGATGATCATGCCGACCGCGGCCACCGCCAGCAGGCCCGCGATGCGGGAGACGGCGTTGTTGACGGCGGATGCGATCCCCGCCTGCTCCGGGTGGATCGCGCCGAGGATCGCGCTGGTGAGCGGCGCGACGGTGATCGAGAGTCCGACGCCGAACAGCAGCACCGCCGGGAGAAGACTCGTCCAGTAGTTCACGTTGTCGCCCATGGTGAGCAGCCAGAGGAACCCGGCCGCCGCGACCACGGGCCCGACCGCCATGAACAGCCGGGGGCCGTACCGCCCGGCCAGTCCGCCGAAGAAGCCCGACAGCAGCAGCATGCACAGCGTCGAGGGGATGAACACGAACCCGGCGGCGATCGCCGAGAACCCGGCGACCTGCTGCAGATACAGGGTGACGACGAGCGGCCCGAACGAGAGCGCCCCGTAGACGAAGAAGGTGGAGATGTTGCCCACCCAGAAGTTGTGCACGCGGAACAGCCCGAGCGGCAGCATCGGCTGCTTCACCCGAGTCTCCACGACGAAGAAGGCAGCGAGGCTCAGGAGGCCGACGACCAGCGGGATCCACACCCGCGGGCTCCCCCAGCCGAACGTCCCCTGCTCGATGAGGGCGAACACCGTGCCGGCGAGACCCACCGAGCCGAGGATGGCGCCGGCGATGTCGACGCGCCCGCCCATCCCCTTGTCCGTCTCGCCCAGCGCCATCATCAGCACCAGCGTGATCGCGATCGGGATGACGTTGATCACGAACACCCAGCGCCAGCCGAGCGTGTCCACGAACAGGCCGCCGACCACCGGGCCGGCGATCATCGCGATGCCGGTCCACGCCGTCCACCTTCCGATCGCCTTCGCCTGCGCGGGCCCCTCGAACCGGGAGATGATGATCGCGAGCGACGACGGCACGAGCAGTGCGCCCGCGACGCCCTGCAGCGCCCGCGCGAGCACCAGGAAGACGCCCGTCGGAGCCAGCGCGCACAGCAGCGAGGTGACACCGAAGCCGATCAGGCCGGCGTAGAGCACCCGTTTGCGGCCGAACACGTCCGACAGCGACCCCGCGATCAGGATGAGCGAACCGAGCGTGACGAGGTAGGCGTCCACCACCCACTGCTGCAGGGGCAGGCCGCCGCCGAGCTCCCGCGAGATCGCCGGCAGCGCCACGTTGATGACGGCGCCGTCGAGGAAGGCGACGAAGCTCGACAGGATCGCGATGACGAGCACCTTGAGCTGGAGCGATGTCATGCGCTCGATCCGCGTTGTGGCCATGGGCTCATTCAACGCGTCAGGAGGGGCGCGCGGCAAGCGCGCCGGGCGACCGGGCGCGGCGTAGAGTTCCGCCATGGCGGAGCGCGGTCGCCCGGTTCCCGCCGGGCGGCGCACGCCCTCGGCGAGAGTCCTCGCGCTCACCCGGTTCGCGTGGGTGGGCATGCTGCTGGTCACGGCGGCTTTCCACGTGCTCAGGGGAGCTCCGGTGGACGCCTGGATCTACGGGGTGGCCGCTGCGCTCCTCGTGCTCGACCGGCTCGGCTGGCTGCGCATCCCGCTGCGCCTCCGGGCCGACAGGCAGACGGCGTCGCGCGCGGTGCTCGTGGGCGTCCTGATCTGCACAGCCTCCCTGACCGTCGCGGTGACGCCGCTCTACGGGCCGGCGGACACCGCGATCGTCTACGGACTCGGGGTGCTGCTGCTGCCGGTCGTATGGGCGGACCGGCCCGCGGGGGGACGCCCGCTCGGCGATGAGGGCCGGCGCGCAGTGCGACGGGCAGCGATCCTGTGGTCGTCCGTCATCGCTGCGGGGTGCCTGTGGGAGGTCGTCGCGTTCTTCCTCGGCCGCGGCCTGCCGGGACACGAGCAGGACTTCCCCGCCCTCTCCGACCTCGTCGACCCGGTGCTGGCATGGCAGCCCGCGCGCGGTGTGCTCGTGGCGCTGTGGCTGCTCGGCGGCTATGCGCTCGTGCGGAGGGGGTGGCGGCGATGAGGGACGTCACCGCCGCCGGGTTCGTGGTCTGCGGCCTCCTCCTGGTCGCCCTGGTGATCCAGGCGAGGATCGCACCGCGTCGCGTCGCCCGGGTGTCCACCGTGCTCGACCTCGTGATGGCCGACCGGGCGGCGCGCTTCACGATCCTGCTGTTCTGGTGGTGGATCGGCTGGCACTTCCTCGTCGTGCCCCCTCAGCCCTAGTCGTTGCCCTTCGTGCACGTCTGCTGCGCGGCCGTCTGACCGGTGATCGTGGACGGCAGGTCGACGGGGCCGCCCGTGCTCGTCGGCGCCGGGGTCGCCCCGGTCGCCGGGGCGGCGGGCGCGGCCGGAGTCGACGGCGTCACCGGGGACGGCACTCCGCCGGCCCCCGCATCCGGTGCAGGCGAAGCGGTCGCCGTCGGGTCCTCCGCCGCGCGGCCGGTCGACCCGGTCAGCTTCACCGGCTGGTCCTTCACCAGCGCTTCGT
>JAEWJG010000411.1 GCA_023386675.1 Actinomycetes bacterium | reverse complement strand
CAGGCGACGAGGCGGCGAGCTCGCACCAGTTCAACCCGACCTGCGGGGACGAGGTCACGGTCGGCGTGCGCACGGACGCCGACGGCCGCATCCGCTCGATCGGGTGGGAGGGCCACGGCTGCTCCATCTCGACGGCATCCGCGTCGCTGCTGAGCGACCTGGTTCACGAGGTCGACCGCGACCAGCTGGCCGCGTCCATCGCCGCCTTCCGCGAGCTGATGCACTCGAAGGGCGCGCTGGAGGGCGACGAGGAGCTGCTGGGCGACGCTGTCGCGCTGGCCGGCGTCTCGAAGTACGTCACGCGGGTGAAGTGCGCGATGCTCCCGTGGGTCGCCCTCGAGGACGCGCTCCTCAAATCCGCGTAGGGCTCACGGCACGGGCGACAGGTCGACCTCGGCGGCGATGGCCTCCAGCGCCGACGGCAGTGACGGGAACGTCGTCCCGTAGACCAGTCCCGACGGCCCGGCAGCGGTCCACGCCTCCGACCCCTTCGCGACCCGTCCGACCAGGTACCGCTTGTGCCCGCCGAGGGCCTGTCGCTGCGCGATGGGCAGCGTCAGCGGGAACGCGTAGACGTCGCCCTGGGGGCTGACGACCAGCTCCCAGCGGGCGCGGCCGGGGTTGAACGTGCTCGTGAAGATGCGCGACATGATCGACCGTTTCTATCGCGGCCGTGCCTCCCGTCGCCAGGAAGATGACGACCTGTTGCGAATCCCTGCGCCGCGTTACGCCGTGCGCTCGGCGAAGCGGGTGAGGAAGGCGCGCGTGCGGTCCTCGCGCGGGGCGGCGAACAGCTGCGCGGGCGGTCCCTGCTCGGCGATGACGCCCGCGTCGAGGAACACGACCCGGTCGGCGACGTCCCGTGCGAACGCCATCTCGTGCGTCGCCATGACGATCGTCGTCCCCGACGCCTTGAGCGAGCGGATGAGCTCCAGCACCTCGCCGACGAGCTCGGGGTCGAGGGCGCTGGTCACTTCGTCGAGCAGCAGCAGCTCGGGGTCGGTGGCGATGGCTCGGACGATCGCCGCGCGCTGCTGCTGGCCGCCCGAGAGCCGGTCGGGGAACTCCTTGGCCTTGTCGCCCAGCCCGATGCCGTCGAGCAGGGCGAGCGCCTTCCGCTCGGCCTCCGCCTTCGGGAGGCGGTGCACGCGCCGGGAGGCGAGCGTCACGTTGTCGAGCACCGACAAGTGCGGGAACAGGTTGTAGTGCTGGAAGACGACGCCGATCCGTCCGCGGACCGCGTCCGCGTCGACGCGCGGGTCGCTGATGTCCTGGTCTCTCAGGAAGATCTGGCCGTCGTCGAGCTGCTCCAGGAGGTTGATGGTCCGCAGCAGCGTCGACTTGCCCGAGCCGCTCGACCCGATCAGGGCGACCACCTCGTGCCGGTGCACGTCGAGGTCGATGCCGCGCAGCACCTCCACGTCGCCGAACCGCTTGCGCACGCCGCGAAGGCGCAGGACCGGCGCGCTCATACGACGCTCCCGACCTGCTCTCGGCCGCGGATGCGCGCCGAGTACCAGTCCGTGAGCCGGATCATCGGCAGCGCGAGGAGGACGAACAGCAGCCCGGCGAGCACGTACGGGGTGAAGTTGTATGTCGCGGCGGTCTCGATCTGGGCGGCGCGCACCGCATCCACCGCTCCGAGCACCGAGATCAGGCCCACATCCTTCTGCATGGCGACGAAGTCGTTCATCAGCGCAGGGGTCACCTTGCGGACGGCCTGCGGCAGGACGACGAGCCGCAGCGTCTGCGAGTGCGACAGCCCGAGCCCGCGGGCGGCGAGCCGCTGCGACGGGTGCACTGCCTCGATGCCCGCCCGGAACACCTCGGAGACGTACGCGGAGTAGACCAGGATGAGCGCGATCGTGCCCCAGAACTCCGGTGGCATGCGCGGGAAGACGCCGAGCCCGGGCAGGCCGAAGCCGACCAGGTAGAGCACGATGATGAGCGGCATCCCGCGGAACAGGTCCGTGTAGCCGGCGGCCAGCGCCCGCAGCGGGAAGAAGATCGGCCCGCGGAGCGTGCGCGCGGTGGCGAGCAGGACGCTGACGATCAGCACGCCGATGGCGGCCACGATCAGCACCCGGATGTTGAGCAGCAGCCCGTCGAACACCCTCGGCCACGCCTGTACCGCGACCGCCGGGTCGAAGAACGTCTGCTGCACCCGAGCCCAGCCGGGTGTGTTGATCACGAACACCCACGCCAGGACCGCCACGACCGCCGTGCTGGCCAGGCTGATCAGCACCGAGCGCGTGGTCTGGCGCTTGCGGTAGAGCCGGCGGTCGAGCTCCACCGCGCTGGGCGGGGGAGCACCGGTGGTCGCGGCGGTGGACGTGGTCGTGCTCACCGTCGAAGGCTACTTCAGCACGGGCGCGTCGCCGTCGGCGGCGAGCCACTGAGTGGCGAGCTTGTCGAGGGTGCCGTCGGAGCGGAGCGCGTCGACGGCCTTCGTGACCTTCGCGGTCAGCGGGCTGTCCTTGGGGAGGACGAGTCCGAACTGGTCGCCCTGCTGACCGGCGGCCTTGGGCAGCTGGCCGACGATCTTGCCGCCGGTGAGCTCCGCATCCCGCAGGTAGAAGGCGGTGGGCAGGTCGACGACGATCGCGTCCACCTGCTTGTTCTCGAGCGCGAGCTTGGCGTCGTCGTTGGAGTTGAACGCCTGGACGCCGCCGCTCGGGGCGATCTGCTTCTCGGCCGCGTCGAAGCTGGTCGTCCCGGTCTGGGCGCCGATCGTGAGCTTCTTCAGGTCGGCGATCGAGCCGGCCTTCGCAGCGGGGGAGGCGGCGGTGGTCACGACGACCTGGCTGGTCTCGTAGTACGGCGACGAGAAGTCGACGGCCTTCTTGCGCTCGTCGGTGATCGAGAACTGCTGGAGGTTGACGTCGAAGGTCTTCGGCCCCGGCGCGATCGCCTGGTCGAAGGTCGTGCGCACCCAGGTCACGTCGCTCTTCGCGAAGCCGAGCTTCTTCGCGACCGCGTAGGCGACGGCCGCCTCGAAGCCCTTCCCCGACTGCGGCTTGTCGTCGAGCACCCAGGGCGAGTAGGCCGGCTCGGCGGTGCCGATGGTCAGCTTTCCCGGTGTCACGTGGCCGTCGTCGCCGGAGTAGGACGAGCTCCCGCTCCCGCCGGCGGAGCAGCCCGCGAGCGCGAGGGCGGCGGCGGTGACAGCGGCGGCGACGGCGAGGATGCGGCGCGTGCGGGACATGGGTCCTCCAGGTGGTGCGCTGGGCGGGGCAGGGTCTTGTCAGGCTCCCGCACGCGCGCGCGGGGGGCAACTTCCTTGCGCTGTGTTACGCGCCCAGCCGGCCCAGCCAGAGCGTGAGGATGCGCTCCAGCTCGGCCGCGTCGCGGGCGTTCAGCTCGTCGACCAGCCGGCGCTCGTTCGCCATGTGATCGGTGAAGGCGGCGTCGATCAGGTCGCGGCCGCGGTCGGTGAGTGCCACCACGCGCCCGCGGCCGTCCGTCTCCGACGCCCGGCGCGTGACGAGGCCGCTGCGTTCGAGGCGGTCGATGCGCTTCGACATGCCGCCTGTCGTGATCATGGTGTGCCCGGCGAGCTCGCCCGGGGTGCGCTCGAACGGAGAGCCGGCGCGTCGCAGGGTGGCGAGCACGTCGAAGTCGCCCTCGGCGAGTCCGTGCCGGTCGTAGACGGTGGTGAGCTCGTCGGTCAGGCGTGCGGCGACCCGGTGGAGGCGGCCGATCACGCCCTGAGGCGACACGTCGAGCTCGGGGCGTTCGCGCCTCCACTCGGCCTGGATGGCGTCGACGGCGTCCGGTTCGTGGCCCATGCCTTCACAATACCTTCCGTGGAAGCTAAAGTAACTTCCATGGAAGATACATCGCTCCGCGCATCCTGGCGCTGGATGCTGGTGACCGCCATCGCGCCGGTCGCCTGGGGCTCCACCTACGTCGTCACCCGCGCCGTGCTGCCGGCCGAGCCGCTGTGGGGCGCTGTGATCCGCGCCCTGCCCGCCGGGCTGCTGCTGCTCCTGATCGCCCGCCGGCGGCCGCACGGCGCCTGGTGGTGGCGCGCCGCGGTGCTCGGAGTGCTCAACACCGGGGGCTTCTTCGCGCTGGTCTACGCGGTGGCCCAGCGGCTGCCGTCCGGGGTGGCCGCCACCGTGATGGCCGCGTCGCCGCTGGCGCTGATGGCCGCCGCCCGGATCGTGCT
>JAEWJG010000409.1 GCA_023386675.1 Actinomycetes bacterium | reverse complement strand
GTCCTGGATCGCCCACAGGCTCGACAGGGCGCCCCACGCGAGCGCCCAGCGGAGCACGCGCTCCGGCGGCATCCCGGTCTCGCCGGCGATGATCGCGACCGAACGCTCCAACCGCCCCCGCGCGAGAGCGACCGCCGCGTCCGGGTTGCAGAGGATGTTCGCCACGTCGAACCCCGGGTCGCCGTGCAGCGGCTTCGGGTCGATCGCCAGCCAGCCGCGGCCGCCGAACCGCAGCACATTGCCGTGGTGCAGGTCGCCGTGGAGCACGGCGTCACCGGTGGGATGCGCGAGCAGTTCCTCCGCCGTGGCCCGGGCCTCGGCGAGCAGACCCTCAGGGTCCGGGCCGTCGCCGGCGAGGAGGTCGCGGAACCAGCGGTGCAGATCGAACAGCCCGTCAGGCCGGGGTGCGCGCCCGGCCGTATGCAGCCGGGTCCCCACCCGGCACAGGATGCGGGTCGCCTCGTCGTCGCCGTCCGGCCCCGAGCGGGCCAGGGCGGTGAGTCCGTCGCCGTCGTCCGCCCGCTCGAGGAGGACCGCGTCCCCGTCGGTCGCGAGGACCCGAGCGGCACCGTCGCCCTCCCACCAGCGGAGCACCGCGTTGCCCACGCGCTCCTCGCCGGATGTCGCGAGCTTCACGAACGCGCGCACACCCTCGCGCCGCACCGGCTGCAGCACGCTGGACGCGGTCGCGAACGCCACGCCGTCGGGGATCGCACCCCAGCGTTCGCGGAACGGCGCGAGCACGTCGTCCGGCGGCGTCATCCGGCGCCCGCAGCCGTCAAGGACGCAGGTTCAGGCGCTCGAACCAGTACAGGAGCCGCGGCCAGGCGCGCCGCAGCTGGTTGAGCGTCATCGGCTCGGCGGGCCGCGTCACCGGCACGTCGAGCTCCTCCGCCACGCGCTCCATGTCGGCCTGCGACCAGAACTGGCCGCGCATCCGGATCAGGAGGCGCCCCTGCGGGGACGCGACGAAGAGCTGCGGGAGCACATCCAGAGTGCTGCCCTCGTACATCTGCACCAGGATGACCGCACCCGCCTCGCCCGGCGGGACGTGGACCGTGCGCCCGAAGAACCCGCGCTCCCGGACGCCGTCCGGGCCGATGCTGATCGTCGTGTTGAGGAAGGATGCGACGCCGACCACGGTCGCCCCGATGACGACCAGGTGCGCGATCAGCACGTAGGGCCAGCCCGGCCCCGGGATGGTCAGCCAGTAGATCACCGCGAAGATCGGCGTGGTGAGGGCGAGCACCGCGATGATGCCACGCAGGAACAGATGACGGTGCGGGCGCAGGACGGTCACGCGGGTCGCCCCCGCATCCCGGTCCACGTCGGTCTGTTCACTCACCAGATGAGCTTGACCGATTCCGGCGATACCCGGTAGCGGCATTTTGGGGGACACCCGTTCAGGGGTGCAGGCCGTGGACCGGTCAGCCGACGGCCCGGACCACCAGTTCCCGGATGCGCTCCTCCTCGGCAGGGGCGAGGTCCAGGATGGCGAACGCGGTCGGCCACATCGTCCCGTCGTCGAGCGTCGCCGGGTCGTTGAACCCGAGCGTGGAGTACCGGGTCCTGAACTTCGACGCAGGCTGGAAGAAGCAGAACGTCTTGCCGTCGAGCGCGTACGCCGGCTGCCCGTACCAGAGTTTCGGCCAGACCTCCGGAACGGCCTCGGTCACGATCGCGTGGATGCGCTCCGCAAGCCGGCGGTCGTGCTCCGGGAGCTCGGCGATCTTCTCCAGCAGGTCGCGGACGTCGTCCTCGCGGCTGCCCTTCGCGCGCCGCTGCCGCTTGACCTCCGACGAGCGCTCCTTCATTGCGGCGCGCTCCTCGTCGGTGAACGCGGGGGATGTGGTGTCCGTGGCCTTCGTCATGTCCCCGACCCTAGGTCGGGAGCGCGGTACGTGCTTCTCCGAAACTGCTCGGCCGGGCGGCCGAGAGCCTGTCTATCCCCTCACGAATCCCGGGCGATACCCTTCCCGAACGTCGTGAGGGGAGGGCCGCATGACCGAAACGGGCGCCGGCGCACCCCCGCGGGTGGTGCCCGGGTTGACCCGCGCGAACCTCGTCCCCGAGCTCCTGGGCGGCGTCACCCTGCTGGCGATCGCCATCCCACTCAATATCGGATACGCGCAGATCGCCGGCCTGCCGCCGACCGCTGGTCTCTACGCCCTCGTCCTGCCCGCAGTTCTCTACGCCCTCACGGTCAGCTCCCGCCAGCTGGTGGCGTCTCCGGATGCGGCGGCCGCGGCGCTCGTCGCCTCCTCGATCGGTGGGCTGGCCGTCAGCCAGGGGAACTACGTGGCTCTGACGCTCGCCCAGGCGCTGATCGGCGGGGTGCTTTTCCTGCTGAGCGCCGTCTTCAAGCTCGGGTTCCTGGCGAACTTCCTGTCCAAGCCGATCCTGGTCGGTTTCGTCGGCGGCCTCGCGCTCGACATCCTGGTGTCGCAGGTCGCCAAGATGCTCGGCGTGAAGATCGACTCCGGCGGGGAGTTCGTGGACAAGGTGGGCGGGTTGATCAGGGGACTGTCGGGCATCAACGTCTGGTCGGTGCTCATCGCGGCGGGGTCGCTGCTGATCCTCCTGGCCGGCCGCCGGATCGCCCGGGCGGTTCCCTGGGCGCTGGTCGTGCTCATCCTCGCCACGGTCGTCGTGCTCCTGTCCGGCGCCGAGTCCGCCGGTGTGTCGGTGCTCGGGAAGGTGGAGGCGGGGCCGCCGCGGCTCACCTGGCCGGTGATCGACTGGGGTCAGTGGCTCGCTGTCATCCCGTCGGCCATCGCCCTGACGCTGGTCACCATGGGGGAGGGGTTGCTGGTCTCGCGCTCCTACGGAGAGCGCCGCGGTTATGCGACGAGCCCCAACCGCGACCTGTTCGCTTTCGGCGTGGCCAACCTGGGCGCCGGGATCAGTGGGGGATTCTTCGTCGGGTCGTCCACCTCGCGCACCGCAGCGATGGACCAGGCCGGCTCGCGCACGCAGCTGCCGAGCCTGGTCACCGCGGCGGGGACGCTCCTGCTGCTGATCTTCGGCACCACGCTGCTGGAGGACATCCCATCCCCCGCGATCGGCGCCATCGTCGCCGTCGCCGTGGTACCCCTGCTCGGCATCACGGAATTCCGGCGGCTGTGGCGTCTCGACCGCTTCGAGTTCTTGATCGGAGCCGTGTGCTTCCTCGGCGCGGTTCTCATCGGTCCCATCGCCGGGATCGTCATCGCGTTCGTGCTCGCCGTCGTCAACGTGACCCGGCGTGCGGCGAACCCCCCGATCGACACGCTCTCGTCCGACGGCGACCCCACGCGCTCCCTGCTCGACGCTGCGGACCCCGGGACGCTGACCGCGCCCGGCGTTGTCGTCATCCGGCTGGCCGCCCCGCTGTTCTTCGCGAACAGCACAACGTTCGGCCAGGCCGTCGCCGCCGCGGTCACGACGACCGGAGCACGCCGGGTCGTGCTCGACATGGAGGCGGTCACCGACATCGACGTGACCGGCGCCGAGACGTGGGAGTCGATGCGGGCGTTCCTCTCGGCGCGGGATGTCGGGCTCGCGCTCAGCCGCGTCCGCCCCGGCATCCTCGACAGGCTGCATCACCTCGGGCTCGATGCCGACCTCGCCGTCTTCGACACCAACCGTGCCGCGATCGCGGCGCTTCGGACCGACGCGGACACGCACCGCTGAGAGGAGTGCTCATGCCCCAGGTCATCGGCGACGTCCTGCCGCTCGCGGTCGGCATCGCGATCAGCCCCATCCCGATCATCGCCGCCATCCTCATGCTGCTGTCGCCGCACGCCCGGTCGACCAGCGTCGCGTTCCTGCTCGGCTGGGTGCTCGGCATCGTCGTCGCCGTCGTCGTCTTCACGCTGCTGTCCGGGCTGATCCCCGCCGCGGACCCGGGCGCGTCCAAGCCGATCGCCGGCGTCGTCAAGATCGTCCTCGGACTGCTGCTGCTCCTGCTGGCGGTGCGCCAGTGGCGTTCGCGCCCGCGAGCCGGGGAGGCCGCGGCGCTGCCGAAGTGGATGGGCGCGATCGACAGCATGAACGCCGCGCGCGGTCTGGGACTCGGCTTCCTCCTCGCCGCCGTCAACCCGAAGAACCTGCTGCTGGCCGCCTCGGCCGGCGTCACGATCGGCACCGCCGGGCTCTCGTTCGGTGCAGCGGCGGTCGTGGTCGTCGTGTTCACGGTCATCGCCGCGATCTCGGTGCTCGTCCCGGTCGTCGGCTATCTGCTGGCCGCCTCCGCGATCAGCGGTCCCCTCGATGCGCTGCGCGGCTGGCTGGTGGCGCACAACGCCGCGGTGATGTCGGTGCTGCTGCTGGTGATCGGGGTCGCGGTCATGGGCAAGGGGATCGCGGCGTTCTGACAGCTGCCCTCCCGTGGCGGGCCCGCGGTATCCTGCCGCCACGACCGAGAGGACGCACCATGACCATCCCCTACGATTCCGACCCGAACCAGGACGGATTCACCGTCGCCGGCGCCGCCGAGGAGCCGGACGCGGCGGAAGCTGTCGAGGAGGAGGACGACGTCCCGGAGGAGCCGCTGGACGACTGAGCGCCGGCACCGTCAGGACCGTTTGGTCTCCTGCAGGATGTTGCCGCCGTCGACCACGAACGTGGCGCCGTTCACGTAGCTCGCGTCGTCCGATGCCAGGAACAGGACGACGGACGCGACCTCGCGCGGCGTGCCTGCGCGACCGAGCGGCGTCCCACGGGCGGCGAGGAGCTCCGCCGGCGTCGACGAACCTGTCTCGATCCATCCCGGCGCGACGGCGTTCACGGTGACGCCCGCCGCGCCTGCTTCGAGCGCGAGGGTGCGGGTCAGCCCGACCATCGCCGCCTTCGCCGCCGCGTACGCGGCATTGCCCGGATCGCTCACGAAGGGTCCGGTGACGGAGGCGATGTTGACGATGCGCCCGTGGCGCCGTTCGAGCATGCCAGGGAGGCAGGCCCGGGTCACGAGGAAGGCGGTCTTCAGGGTCGTGGCGATCCCCGCATCCCACTCCTCCTCGCCCAGGTCGGCGAACAGCGTCTGCTCCTGCGGGGAGGCGAGCGTGCCCATCCCGGCGTTGTTCACCAGGATGTCGACCCGGCCGGCGACACGCACCAGCTCCTGAACCTCCGCGCCGACCGTCAGGTCGTGCGCGCTCGCCGTTGCGCTGTACCCCGCATCCACCAGCTCCGCCGCGCGGTCGAGGACCCGCGCACTGTGCCCGGTGAGGTGGACGCGGAGCCCGAGCTCGGCGAGCAGGCGCGCGGTGGCGAACCCGATGCCGTCGCCGGCGCCGGCGCCGGTGACCAGCGCGGTGGTCGAGCGGGAGAAGTCGAACGCCACGCGCCGATCCTAGTGGGCTGATAGTTTCCGGCTATGGAATCAGCCGCGTTGGAGCAGGCGTCGTCGCTGTTGGTGGCTGCTCGTGAGTGGCTGGGGGAGCATGTGCCCGGCGGGTGGTGCCGCCGCCTCGGCGACCAGGTCGCATCCGTGACGGGCCTCTCCGCCGCCACGATGAACGGGGTGTGGTCCGCGCATCCCGACTCCGAGCGGTTCCCCCGGCTCCTCTCGGACGTCGCCGACACCGGGCTGCCGTATTGTGCGCAGTTCGTGTCCGGATCCGCGGGGGGCCGGAGCGCGGCAGCCGCGGCCGGGCTGATCCACGACGAGGACATGCCTCTGATGTACACCGTTGCCCGTCCGGAGGCCGTCGCGGTGCCCGGGCTGCGTGTCCGGCGACTGGGCCTCGGGGAGCTCGCCGTTCACGCCGAGGTCGCTGCCGCAGGATTCGGCGCGTCGCCGTCTCTGTTCACTCCGCTGACGGAGCTCGGCGCGCTGGAGGGGTCGCCCTTGCGGTTCTACGTCGCCGAGGTGGACGGCGAGGCGGTCACCACCGGACTCGGGTTGATGCTGCTGGACCATGTCGGCGTCTTCAACATCGCCACGCCGCCGATCCACCGTCGAAAGGGGTACGGGACGGCTGTCACCGCTCATATCGTCGAGGACGCGTTGGCCGACGGCGCGGCGGGGGCGTGGCTGCAGTCGAGTCCGGACGGCCATGCGGTCTACCAGCGACTCGGCTTCGCCGACGTCGGCACGTGGGAATGCTGGGTGAGCTAGCGGGCTACTGGACGCCCCGCGGGGGTGTTGGCGGTCGGTGCGGCGCCGGTGTCTCGGGGGCGGAAGCCGCGGAGCCGGAGGCTGTTGCTGACGACGAAGACGCTGGAGAACGCCATCGCAGCTCCGGCGATCATCGGGTTGAGCAGGCCGAGGGCGGCCAGGGGGATCGCGGCGACGTTGTAGGCGAACGCCCAGAACAGGTTCGTCTTGATGGTGCCCAGTGTGCGGCGGGCGAGGCGGACCGCGTCGGCTGCGGCCCGCAGGTCGCCTCGGACGAGGGTGATATCGGCGGCTTCGATGGCGACATCGGTGCCGGTGCCCATCGCCAGGCTCAGATCCGCTGTCGCCAGGGCTGCGGCATCGTTCACGCCGTCGCCGACCATGGCCACCCTCCTGCCCTCGGCCTGCAGTCGGCGGATGGTCTCGACTTTGTCCTGGGGGAGCGCGTCGGCGATGACCGTTTCGATGCCGACGGAATCGGCGACCTCCCGGGCGACCGTGGCGTTGTCGCCGGTGAGCAGGATGGGGGTGAGCCCGATCTGCGTGAAGGCGGCCACCGCCTCGCGACTGGTCGGTTTGACGGCGTCAGCGACGACGAGCAGGCCGCGGGCCTGGCCGTCCCAGGCCACGCAGACGACAGTCCGGCCTGCCGCTTCCGCGGCGACCCGAGCGGCGGTCAGATCGTGGTCGAGAACGATGGACCACTCCTCGAGGAGGGAGGCGCGGCCGACGAGTGCGACGTGCCCGTCGACGATTCCCTGAACCCCGCGGCCTTCGATGTTCGCGAAAGACTCCGGTGCGGGGAGCCGCCCCGTGCGCTCGGTCGCTGCGGCTGCGATCGCCCGGGCGATGGGGTGCTCGGACGCCGCCTCGACGCCACCGGCCACTCGCAGCAGGACGCTCTGATCCACTCCGTGGGCGGTCACCACGTCGACCAGCGTCATCTTCCCGGTGGTGACGGTGCCGGTCTTGTCCAGCACGATGGTGTCGACGGTGCGGGTGGACTCGAGCACTTCCGGTCCCTTGATCAGGATGCCGAGCTGGGCGCCGCGCCCCGTCCCGACGAGGAGCGCGGTCGGCGTGGCCAGCCCGAGCGCGCAGGGGCACGCGATGATCAGGACCGCGACAGCGGCGGTGAACGCCGCAGCGGCCGGGTGACCGGTGATGAGCCACGCGACGAGAGTGGCGACAGCGATGCCGAGCACGATCGGCACGAAGATGCCGGAGATCCGGTCGGCGAGGCGCTGCACGTCGGCCTTGCCGGACTGGGCGTCTTCGACCAGCTTGGCCATCTGGGCCAACTGGGTGTCGCTGCCGACCCGGGTGGCCCGCACCAGCAGGCGACCCCCGGCGTTGACGGTGGCGCCGGACACCGCGTCTCCTACGCAGACCTCGACCGGAACCGACTCCCCGGTCAGCAGCGACATATCGATCGCGCTCGCACCGTCGACCACGACACCGTCCGTGGCGATCTTCTCGCCCGGCCGGATCACGAACTCATCACCGACCTGCAGCCTCTCGATCGGGATGCGGCTCTCCTGCCCGTTCCTCAGTACCGCGACATCCTTCGCGCCGAGTTCCAGGAGCGCGCGCAACGCCGCGCCCGCCTGCCTCTTCGATCGCTTCTCGAAGTAGCGGCCCGCGAGGACGAACGTGGTCACGCCGGACGCGACCTCGAGGTAGATGTTCCCCGCGCCGTCCGAGGCGGCCACGGTGAAGCTGAACCCGTGGGTCATGCCGGGCATCCCCGCAGTGCCGAAGAACAGCGCATACAGCGACCACGTGAGCGCGGCCAGCGTGCCGATGGACACGAGCGTGTCCATCGTCGCCGCTCCATGGCGCGCGTTGACGAGGGCGGCCTTGTGGAACGGCCACGCACCCCACACCACGACCGGTGCGGCCAGAGTGAGCGAGAGCCACTGCCAGTAGGTGAACTGCAGGGCTGGGATCATCGCCAGCGCGATGACCGGAACCGCCAGTGCCGCGCTGCCGATCAGCCGGTGGCGCAGACGGGTCAGCTCCGGGTCGCTCTCCTTCTCGGCTGCGGCCGGCTCCGCGGCGGGCAGCGCCGCCGTGTATCCGGTCTTCTCGACTTCTTCGATGACCGCCGCGACATCCATCCCGGCCGGAAGGGACACGCGTGCCTTCTCGGTGGCGTAATTCACGGTCGCCGTGACGCCGTCGAGCCGGTTCAGTTTCTTCTCGATCCGCATGGCGCACGACGCGCAGGTCATTCCGCCGACCTCGAGTTCGAGAGTCGGTCCGCTCGCGGCGGGAGGGGGAGATGCTGGCATGTCGAGCTCCTAGCGACGGGAGGCGTGTGACGGGAACGCGTTCTTACTTGCGCGCGGCGGCGTAGCCGGCCTCGTCGACCGCGGCGAGCACCGCGGCGTCGTCGACTCCGGTGCCCGTGGTGACACGGAGGACGCCATCGCTCGCGGACACCTGCACGCTGTCGACGCCTGACACCTGCCCCACCTCGGCGGACACCGCGCGCTCGCAGTGCTCGCAGGTCATCCCGGTCACCTGGTAGTCGATCGTCGTCATCATTCCTCCATCGATGTTGCCCATACCCTCCGCCGGTATGCGGATCGGTCTTGACGATACCCCGGGGCGGTATCCCAAGCAAGCTCGCGCTCCGCTTGACGCTGAGTACCCCCTCCGGGTATAGCTAGTACCCCCACCGGGTATTCCGGTCATCATGTGAAGGAACGCAATGTCTTCTGTCTCGTCTGGCCTCCATCCGAGGCGATGGATCGGCCTCGCACTCATCGCCGCCGCTCAGTTCGTCGTCATCATGGACACGTCGATCATCGGTGTAGCGCTGCCCGACCTGCAGCGCGAGCTCGGCTTCTCGCCGCAGTCGCTGTCGTGGGTGTTCAACGCCTATGTGATCGCGTTCGGCGGTCTTCTGCTGCTCGGCGGGCGGCTGGCGGATCTGCTCGGCGCCCGCAAGGTGTTCGTCTCGGGCTGGCTGGTGTTGATCGCCGGCTCCGTCATGGCCGGCGCGGCCGGAAACGCCGGTGTGGAGGTGGCCGGTCGTGCGGTCCAGGGCGCAGGAGCCGCCTTGATCGCGCCGGCAGCTCTGACGCTGCTGATGATGCTCTTCGGTGGCACGGCCGACCTCCCCAAGGCCTTCGCCGTCTACGGTGCGGCCGCCCCCATCGGCGGAACCGCGGGCGTCTTCCTGGGGGGAGTCCTCACCGAATACGCCAGCTGGCCGTGGGTGTTCTACATCACCGTTCCGATCGCCGCACTCGTCGTCGGACTCACCGCCGGCTCGCTCCCACGGACGACGGGACGCGCCCGCGGTTCGATCGACGTCGCCGGAGCCATCACGGTGACCGCTGGGCTCGCTGCCGTCGTCTATGCCGTCGTCCGTGCGCCCGAGGTCGGATGGATCACCGCCTCAACGCTGCTCCTGCTCGGAGCAGGCGCCCTGCTGCTGGCCACGTTCTTCCTCATCCAGGCGCGCTCGCGGGATCCGCTGTTGAACCTGCGTCTTCTGCGGTCTCCTCAGCTGGGCGCAGCCAATGCAGCACAGCTGTTGCTCGGCGCCGCCTGGGTGTCGATGTGGTTCTTCCTGAACCTCTACCTGCAGCAGATCCTCGGCGCCGGAGCCTTCGCTGCCGGCGCGGCCCTCCTGCCGATGACCGGCCTCATCGTGCTGGGTATGATCGCGCTGGCTCCGCGCCTCCAAGCGCGTTTCGGAGCGAAGCCGATGATCGTGACCGGTCTGCTGCTGCTCGGCGTCGGGCTCGGGTGGCTCGCCCTCGCTCGCCCGGAAGGCTCGTACGTCGTCGACGTCCTCCCTGCCTCGCTGGTCGCTGCCCTCGGTATGGCCCTGGCTTTCGTCCCGTCTCTGGGAACAGCGATCGCAGCAGCCCCGCCCACCGAGACGGGAGTCGCCTCCGGCCTGGTGAGCACCAGCTACCAGATCGGCTCCGCCCTCGGCCTCGCCATCCTCACCGCGATCGCCGCCGGCGCAAGCCGTGGAAGAGAGACGGCGGGGGCGCTGACCGGCGGCTATTCGGCCGCCTTCCTCGGCGCGGCAGTGATCGCCGTGGTGGGTGCCGCGGTCGTCCTGGTTGCGATGCGGACGCCGAACCGGCCGGTCCGTTCCGCGGAAGCCCAGGCGGGTTAGGGGAGCCACCCCGGGCGGCACCGGGGCGGCCGCGATGGGCCGGACCTCTTGTGTCCCGCCCATCGACGTTGAGCTGGCGGTCGAGGTGTTCGGGATGCTCGCCGACGCGACTCGGGTGCGGAT
>JAEWJG010000398.1 GCA_023386675.1 Actinomycetes bacterium | reverse complement strand
GAGCAGTGGGGCGTCGACGTCTCCGTGAGCAAGCCGCGCCTGATGGCCGCCCTGGTCGAGGAGGCCGTCTCCGTCGGTGACCTGGTCCGGCTCATGACGTTCCGCCAGTCCGAGGCCAACCTCGTGGAGATCACGCTGCCGGAGACCGCGCCGTATGTCGGCCACCCGGTCCGCGAGGTGCCCCTGCCGCACGACTCGGCCCTGGTCGCCATCCTGCGCGGCAGGCGGGTCCTCGTCCCCACCCCGGACGACCCGCTGGAGGCCGGCGACGAGCTGGTCTTCGTCGTCACCTCGGAGATGGAGGACTCGGTGCGCGCCGTGGTCCTGGGCGCCGCCTCGGTCGAGAACACCCGCAAGAAGCGCGGGCCGCAGTTCTTCTGACCGCTCTTCTTGCGAGCCTGGCGCCTCAGTCGGCCGGGCGGGCGGCCTCGGCGGGGACCGGCTCCGTGTCGCGGATGATCCGCCGCGCCTGCCACACCGTCAGGGCCGCCAGCAGCGCATAGGGCGGCCAGCCCAGCGCCAGCCGGGCGACGCCGAGCAGGTCGGCCGCGTCCTCGCGCCAGAGCTGGATCTGCACGCCGAGCTTCGCCAGGTAGACGACCGCCCACAGCACCGTGAGCCAGGCGAAGGCGCGGCGCAGCCGGGGGTTGTCCCGCCAGCGGGTCTCGCCCTTGTCGAGCATCACGGACCACAGCCAGCCGACCAGGGGCCGGCGGAACGCGACCGAGGCGAGCATGCCGATCGCATACGCCGCGGTCAGGGCCATGCCCGGCAGGTAGATGTCCTTGGCGTCGCCGCTCTTCCAGGCCAGGTACGCGCCGATCGCGATGCCGAACACGCCGTTGACCGAGTGGCGGACCGACTCGCGGCGGCTCAGCCGGTACACGGCCATGGAGAGCGCGGCGGCGACCGCCACGATCAGTGACGTGCGCAGCGACCACCAGTGGAAGTGGTCGCCCAGGAAGTTGACCACGATGAAGAGCGTGATCGGGATGCTCGAC
The DNA here is from genome assembly GCA_023386675.1 of Actinomycetes bacterium. Classification (GTDB taxonomy): domain Bacteria; phylum Actinomycetota; class Actinomycetes; order Actinomycetales; family Microbacteriaceae; genus Leifsonia. The sequence continues at coordinate 1,698 of JAEWJG010000398.1, read as the reverse complement.
TCGATGAGGCCGCGCGCACCGCCCAGCTGCTCGGACATCTGCACCGAGAACGAGGGCAGCGGCGCCTCTTCCTCGGCGTCGGCGGTCTTACCTGGCTGCATCCGGCCTCATCTGGGTGTGTCGAGCTCGTAATACGGGTTGTAGAGCACCTTACGACCGTCGCGGACCGCGATGCGTCCCTTCGCCGTGATCGCTCGACCGGGCTCGATGCCGGCGATGTGCCGGCGGCCCAGGAAGACCAGGGTCACCAGGTCGCTGCCGTCGAACAGCTCCGCCTCGAGGGTGGGCAGGTTGGTGCGCGGCGTGTAGACCACGGTGCGCAACCGGCCCTTCAGGCTCACGACCTGACCGCGGCGGCAGGCGAGCGCGGGCATGCTGCCGCACTGCTTGGCGTCGCGCTGCAGCTCTTCGGCGTCGAGCTCCGCCTCGCTGGCGGTGAGGCGGCGGAAGAACCTCCGCAGCCCCTTCGCCTGCTCGACGGACGGATCGACGACTTTCTCACTGTCCGTGGTCATGATGTCGGTGCCACCCTCCTCGGCCAGACATGACACCTCACCACGACGGTACAGCTCACAACGGCTATTTGCGCCTGGGCCTCGGTGACGGCTTTCTGCGCTCCGCCTCACCACCGCCGTCGGCACCGTTGGCCGCATCCGTGAGCGGCACCTCCGACGAGCCGTCGGCGGCGGTCGCCTCGGCGACCTCCTTCGGCAGGTGCAGCGGGAGCGGCTCGCGGACAGGCATCGCCTCGTGGCCCCGGTCGACGACCAGGTTGCGCAGGCACTCCAGCAACTGCGGCGCGGCGCCCGGGTCGACCGCGGCCGGGCCCTGGAAGACGGCGCGGACCAGCCAGCGGGGGCCGTCGATGCCGACGAACCGGATGTCGGTCAGGCCGTCGGGGGTGCGCACGCGGGCGCGCAGCTCGACGCCCCACTCGCCGTCGGCGTCCTCGGCCGCGACGCCGTCGGTGAACAGCTGCTTGCGGATCTCGCTGCGGACCTCGTCCCAGATGCCCTCGCTGCGGGGCGCGGCGAAGACGCCGAGCTGCAGCGCGCTGTCGTTGTGGACGAGCACGATCTGCTGGATCTTGCCCTCGTTGTCGGCCTGGACGCGGACCTCCACGTCGTCGATCGCGGGCACCTTGAGCGCGCCCAGGTCGAGCTGCGGGATGCCGGCGGGCGCCTCGGTGATGTCATACGGGCCTTCGGGCCGGTCCGCCTTGGGCGCCACCGCCTCCTCCGGCTCGTCGTCGACGAGGCCCAGCTCCTCCTCGAGCCGACGGGTACCGCTGGGGCGGGTGTCGTCCTTCGCGTGCCGCCCGCTCCCGCGATTGCGCGAGAAGATCACTGCTCTGCCTCCAGTTCAGCATGCCCACCGGTGGATCCGTGACCCCCGGCTCCGCGCACAGTATCGGGAAGGTGGTCGACGCCGTGGAAGTGTGCCCGCTCCACGCGCTGGACCACAAGCTGGGCAATCCGGTCACCTCGGCTGATTTTGGCCGTGATCACCCGATCGTGATTGACGAGGTTCACCAGGATCTCGCCGCGGTACCCCGCGTCGATGGTGCCCGGCGCGTTGAGCACCGTCACGCCGAGCCGGTGCGCGAGGCCCGAACGCGGGTGCACGAGGCCGACGTAGCCGTCCGGCAGCGCGATCGCGATCCCCGTGGGGACCAGCGCCCGCTCGCCCGGGGCGATG
>JAEWJG010000415.1 GCA_023386675.1 Actinomycetes bacterium | reverse complement strand
GACCACGGGCACCGCGGGGTAGGCGGCGACGGCCTGCAGCTGCGCGAGGATCGACTCCAGCCCGACGGGGGAGTGCTCGCCGTCGATCAGGACGATGTCGAGGCCGCTGCCCGCGCAGATCTCGGCGACGAGCGGGCTCCCGCCGCAGGACCACATCCCGAACAGGGTGCGGTCGGCGGCGCGCAGGCGGTCGGCGAAGGTGGGTGCGAGGCCTAGACGAATCGGCATGTGACGGCTCCCAGGGTTCCGTAGTCGGCGTGGACGGTGTCGCCGCGCTCCACCCACATCGGGCGGGTGAACGATCCGGCGAGGACGATGTCGCCGGCTTCGAGGCGCGTGCCGTGCTGCGACAGCTTGTTGGCCAGCCAGGCGACGCCGGTCGCGGGATGGTCGAGCACGGCGGCGGCGACGCCGGACTCCTCGATGGTCTCGTTGCGGTAGAGCAGCGCGCCGACCCAGCGGAGGTCGACGGCGTCCACGGCGACGGGACGGCCGCCGACCACCATGCCGCCCATCGCGGCGTTGTCGGAGATCGTGTCGACGATGGTCCTGCCCTGCATCTCGATGCGCGAGGACAGGATTTCGAGCGCCGGCACGACGTACTTCGTGGCATCCAGCACGTCGTACAGGGTGACATCCGGTCCCTCCAGCGGCTCGCGCAGGACGAAGGCGAGCTCGACCTCGATGCGCACGTTCGAGAACTGGTCGAAGGGGATGACCGAGCCGGTCTCGTAGACCATGTCCGCGAAGATCGCGCCGTAGTCGGGCTCCGTGATCCCGGTCGCCTGCTGCATGACCTTCGAGGTCAGGCCGATCTTGCGGCCGACGAGACGCCGGCCTTCGGCCAGCCCGCGTTCGACCCAGACGCGCTGCACCGCGTAGGAGTCCTCCACCGTCATGTCCGGGTGGCGGGCGGTCAGCAGCGGGACGGTCGTGCGGTCGCGTTCTGCGGTCGCGAGTTCGTCGGCGATGGCCTGGATGGTCGGGCTGTCGAGCACCGGTGGGCTCCCTTCGACGTCGGAGGCGGGCGCGAAGCCCTCGGGATGGATCGTATATCTTCACGTACACCGCAGCGACGGTCGTGCGCGGAAATGCCAGCGAAGTGCCGGGATTTCGTGTTCCCCGCGGTGCCGTGTCAGGCTTTCCCCATCGTTTTTCTCCATTAGTTGCCTTTCTTGTCAACAACTGTAGAATTACCGCCACGACACACCGGAGTGTCCGTCGATCGCGGTCGACGAGTCAGCTCCGCATGTTGTTTCGAGTTCCACCTCCTGCCTCACGAGAACCGAGAGAAGACACCATGAAGAAGGCATTGATCGCGGCAGCTCTGGCCGCCGCGACCGCGCTGGCGCTGAGCGCCTGCGGCTCCGGGGGAAGCGACACGTCATCCACCTCGAAAGCGGCCGGCGGTCCGCTCAACATCGGCGAGTTCGCCGACGTCACCAGCTGGGACCCGTCCCTGGCCGACATCGGCTTCGACGGCCCGTACCTCTCCGCGGTCTACGACCCGCTCATCGCCGTCGACGGGGACGGCAAGCCGGTCCCGGCCCTCGCCACGTCCTGGAAGGTCTCCAGCGACTACAAGACGGTCACCCTCACGCTCCGCACCGGCGTGAAGTTCTCCGACGGCGAGACCTTCGACGCGAAGTCGGCGGTCACCAGCCTGCAGTACCTCCAGAAGGGCGCCCGCAGCGGCGAGGCGTACGCGAGCGTGTCCGCCTTCAAGGCCGTCGACGACAAGACGGTCGAGATCGACCTCAAGCAGCGCGACGACATGCTGCTCTACTTCATGGGGATCGGCCGCAGCTACATGATGGCACCCAAGGCGATCGCCGCCGGCTCGCTCGCCAAGGACCCGGTCGGCTCCGGGCCCTACACGCTGGACACGACGAGCGTCGCGGGCGCCGAGTACCACTTCACGAAGGTGAAGAACCACTGGGATGCCGCGCAGTTCCCGTTCTCGCCGCTCGCGATCTACCCGATCCAGGATGCGACCGCACGTGACAACGCGATGCTGTCCGGCCAGATCAACGTGAACTACGCGGACGACACCGCCCTCAAGCAGGCCAAGGAGAACGGCTGGAACGTCGCCGCGAAGGTCTCCGGCTGGGTCGGCCTCCAGTTCACCGACCGGTCTGGGGCGAAGTTCAAGCCGCTCGGCGACGTCAAGGTCCGTCAGGCTCTCAACGAGGCGTTCGACGGAGCCAGCATCCTGAAGTCGGTCGGCAACGGCGCGGGCAAGGTCTCGAACCAGGTGTTCCCCGCGGGGCTGCCCGGCAACGTGGCGGCGCTGAACGACACCTACAAGACCAGCATCAGCAAGGCGAAGTCGCTGCTAGCCGAGGCGGGATACCCGAACGGGTTCTCGCTGCACATGCCGATGTCGCAGGTCTTCCAGGTGTGGCAGCCGGTCGTCGACCAGACGTTCAAGCAGCTCGGCATCACCGTGACCTGGGACGACATGCAGTACATGGACTACCAGAAGAACGCGCCGACCTACCCCATGTTCGTCGCCTTCATCTCCATGGACTCCAACCCGGTCGCGTCGGTGCAGCGCCAGATCAACCTGCCGCAGTGGTACAACCCGACGCCGGACGTCGACGCGTACCCGGACGTGCAGGAGGCGGTCCAGAAGGTCCTCACCGCAGAGCCGAGCGCCCAGAACACCCAGATCGAGGCGCTCAACAAGCTCGTCACCGAGAAGGCGTGGTTCGACGTCTGGTACCAGGCGAACAACTCCTACACCTCCACGTCGGACATCCACGTCACCCCGGTGGTCGGGATGATGTTCCCCACGCT
>JAEWJG010000199.1 GCA_023386675.1 Actinomycetes bacterium | reverse complement strand
CTCCTGGCCCGCGCGGCCGACGAGGCGCTGCTGCTCGCGGGCGTCGTGACGCGCGGCGCCTTCGGGCCGGACGCGCCCGTCCCGCCGGGCACGCCGGCCGTCCTCGCCGGTGGCCTGTTCTCCGATCCCGGATTCCGAGCAACGGTGAGCGACGGCCTGCGCGAACGCGGCTTCGACGCGTCCCCCCTCGCCTTCCGTCCGGTCGACGGCCTCGTGCGGGCGCTCCGCGAACGCGCCGCGTCCCGCTGAACCACCCCGAACCCTGCAGAAAGGACCAGCATGAAGGTCACGGTCATCGGCGCCGGCTCCACCTACACGCCCGAGCTCGTCTCCGGCCTGTGGAACGAGCGCGAACGCCTCACGGTCGACGAGCTGTGGCTCATGGACATCGACGGCCCTCGGCTCGAGATCGTCGGCGGCATGGTGCGCCGGATGCTCGCGCGCCAGGGCGCGGACGTGCCGGTCACCCTGACCACCGACCGCACGGCGGCGATCGACGGCGCGGACGCGGTGCTCGTCCAGCTGCGCGTCGGCGGCCAGCAGGCGCGCCTCCAGGACGAGCTGTTCCCGCTCGCCTGTGGGTGCGTCGGCCAGGAGACGACCGGTGCCGGCGGCCTGGCCAAGGCGCTGCGCACCGTTCCGGTGGTGCTCGACATCGCGCGCGAGGCGCGGGAGCGGGCGAACCCGGGCGCGTGGGTGGTCGACTTCACGAACCCCGTCGGCATCAACACCCGGGCCCTGCTCGACGACGGCCACAAGGCGATGGGGCTCTGCAACTTCGCGATCGGCGTGCAGCGCTGGATCGCGCGCGAACGAGGCGTCGAGCCGCATCGCGTCGAGGTCGACCCTGTCGGCCTCAACCACCTCTCGTGGGTGCGCCACATCCGCGTCGACGGCGTGGATGTGCTGCCCGGGATGATCGCGGAGCGCTCCGACGAGCTCGGAAGGCGCGGCGGTGTGACCGGCGAGCTGATCCGCGACCTCGGAGTGCTGCCCTCGTACTACCTGAAGTACTACTACGCGCACGACGCCACGGTGGCGGAGCTGAACGCGGGCACCCCGCGCGCGACCGTCGTCGCCGACGTCGAGCGCGAGCTCCTGCAGCTGTACGCGGACCCGCGCGTCGACACGAAGCCGCCGCAGCTGGAGGCGCGCGGCGGCGCGTTCTACAGCGAGGCCGCGACCGCGCTGCTCGCCTCCCTCGTCGCGGGCACCGGCGACCACCACGTCGTGAACGTCCGCAACCACGGTCTCATCCCGGGCCTGGCCGACGACGACGTGATCGAGACGCTGTGCCGGGTGGATGCGTCGGGCGCGACGCCGCTGCCGCAGGAGCCGGTCGCCCCCGAGCTGCTCGGTCTCATCCAGCACGTCAGCGCGTACGAGCGTCTCGCCGCGCGCGCCGCGGTCACCGGTGATCGGCGCCTGGTGCGGAAGGCGCTTCTCGCGCATCCCCTCGTGCAGCAATGGGACCTGGTGACCGCGCTCGAGCGGGGGCTCTTCGAGACCGGCGGCGACCTGCTGCCCCAGTTCGCGGACGCATGAGCCGGCAGGCCGACGTCGTCGTCTACGGCGCGACCTCGGCCGGGGTCGCCGCCTCGGTGGCGGCCGCAGAGGGCGGAGCCCGTGTGCTGCTGCTCGAACCAGGACGGCACCTCGGCGGGATGACGTCCGGCGGTCTCGGATACACCGACGTCGGCGACGTCCGCGCCCTCGGCGGCGCAGCGGCGCGCCTCCGGTCGGACATCGCGAAGCACTACGGCACCGCGCCCGGCCGCTACACGGGACCCGAGCCGCACGTCGCGGAGGCGATCTTCCGGCGCTGGCTGGAGCAGGCGGGCGTCGAGGTCGAGTTCGGCGCGCGTCTGGATGCGGTCGAGACGGCCGAAGGACGCGACGGTCGCGAACTGCGGGCGCTGACCACGACCGCCGGTGACCGCCTGGAAGCAGCCGTCTTCATCGACGCGAGCTACGAGGGCGACCTGCTGGCGGAGGCGGGTGTGCCCTATCGCATCGGCCGGGAGGACCGCGCCCTCCACGGCGAGCGGTTCGCCGGGCGGCAGGAGCTCGTGCCCGGGATGCACGCCATGCCGCCGTGGGTCTCGCCCTTCGCCGGCGACCACACCGGACGAACGGAGGGCCGTGTCCTCCCGCAACTGCACGACCGGCCCCTCGCGCAGCTCGGCGAGGGCGACGGCGGCGTCATGTCCTACGGCTACCGCGTCTGCCTGACCACGGCCGCCGATCGCATCCCGTTCGACCGGCCCGCCGACTACGACGAGGAGTACTGGGAGCTGGGTCGCCGGCTGTTTGCCCGCGACCGCCGCGAGGGGGTGGAGCGCACGGCCGGCCAGCTGATCGGCCTGGAGCCGAACCTTCCCGGCGGGATGGCGGACGGCAACTCGCTCGGCCCGGTCTCGCTGAGCGTCCTCGACGGGTCGGCCTGGGAGTACCCGGACGCGTCGCCCGGTCGCCGCGAGGAGCTGCGGCAGCACCACCTGTCGCACACGCGCGGCTTCCTGTACTTCCTGTCGCACGACCCCGTTGTGCCGGCCGCGATCCGGCGCGAGCTGTCGCGCTGGGGGCTGCCGCGGAGCGAGTTCGCCGACACCGGCCACCTCCCGCACCAGCTGTACGTGCGCGAGGCGCGGCGGATGGTGGGCGCGCGCATCCTCACCGAGCACGACCTGCTCACGGGTGCCATCCCGTCCGACACCGTGGCCCTCGGTTCGTACCACATCGACGTGCGCGAGGTGCAGCGGGTGTGGCGCTGGGTCTACGAGCATCCGGACCCGATCGGCACGGTGTTCACCGAGGGGTACCTGTCGGTGCCCGTGCCGATCTACGGCATCCCGTACGGGGCGCTGCTCCCGCGGCGGGAGGACGCGGCGAACCTCCTGGTGCCGGTCTGCCTGTCGGCGTCCGCGGTCGCGTTCGCGTCGGTGCGGATGGAGCCGCAGTACATGATGCTCGGTCAGGCGGCGGGGACGGCGGCTGCGTTCGCCGCCTCCCGCGGGATCGCCGTTCACGACGCGCCCTTCGACGTGCTTCGGAACCTCCTCCGCGACGGCGGCCAGCGCGTCGAACCGGTTTAACCACGGTCCTGCACAGGTGTCAATCCCCCTGACACGAGAGGAATCTTGTGCCACTCATACGGCACTATGTGGTTATGGGAAAACTCGTCTACGGCGCGGGCCAGGAATACGATCTCGACGACCGCGTGCTCAGCCACGTGAAGCTCGCGATCGTCGCCAAGCTCCGCCGTCATGAGAGCTTCCTGCTGAACTGGGACGTGCCGGTCGAGCAGGGCTCGGGCCGCGTCTCGCTCTGGATCAGCCGCGAGGTCCCTCTGGCCTTCCAGTTCAGCGGCAGCCGTCCGCCCGCGATCAATCCGCAGTGGCTCGAGGCGCTGATGCACACCTCGCAGCGCACCGGCGGGATGGTGATCATGTCCGAGGACGAGATCAGCCGCCACATCCCCTGACCGGGACCCGCACCCCGTAGTGCAATCGTCAATCCCCTGCTTTTAGGGGCGCGCGCATCCTAGCTTTGCTTGCATGGGCGATATGACGGCGACAGCGGTGCTGATGATGCTGCCGCGTCGTGCGCGGACCCCGGTCGCCGTGCTGGTCGACGGGTCCGTCCCGTCGTCGATGCGGCTCGACGTCTTCGGCGGCCGCGACCTCTTCGTCCGGATGCGCCGGGGCCCAGGCGTCCACGGCCTCGCCGAGCCCTACCGCGAGCTGCCGCGGGACGACTTCCCTGTCGAGTCGGAGCCCGCGGTGGTGGTCACCTCGGAGGCCTACGTCCAGGGCCGGTTCGCCTGCTCGGCCTCCGTCTTCGGCGCGTCGGACGTCGTCGTCTTCGTCCCGCTGGACGCCGAGGGCGAGGCGCCCGCGCGCGTCCGCATCCCCATCCCGTCGCTCGACCTGCCCTCTTGGCACGAGTACGAGCTCGTCTCCCGCACCCGCATGGAGTGCCGCTACCGCGTCGCCGATCGCGACGAACCCGTCCCGAGCGGAGGATCCCGTGCTTTATCAGCTCTCTGAGGTCGAGCAGCTGCTCGACGACGGACCGGGCCTCTGCGTGCGTTTCTCAGCGGGCTACGCGGCCGACCTGGAGTCGGGATCCGTGGATGCGGAGAGCGGGCTGCCGATGCCGGGCCTGCCCGCGCATCCGCTCGACGCCCAGGAGTGGTGGACGCTGCCCCGGGCGGAGTGGATCGCGCGCCAGATCAGCCGCCTCCCCGCACCTCGGCACGCCCCGAAGGACGGCTCCCGCCCCGAGCGCTTCGCGTGGCTGCTGCGCGGCCGCCAGGCCGGCCATGCGCCGGACGGCGAGGTGCTGCTCGCGGACGTGGAGGTGGTCGGCCGGCTGGCCGAATGCCTGATCGAGCAGGCCGACCGCGTGTGGGGCGCACGCTTCGACGCCGAGCTCGGGCGTCGCGAGACGGAACTGGTGTCGGTGGCGCATGCCTGAGGCATCCGGCCCGACCGCCGGCGCCTCCGTCGTGGAGGCGACCGCAGTGCTCCAGCTCATCTCGGACAGCCCGTCGGGCGGCTCGGTCATCGTGCTCCGGCGGCCGGAGGCCCCGCCGTTCGTGGTCATGGGCGACGACTCCGAAGAGGGGTTCTCGCGCCTGCGCCGCGGCACCATCGCCTACGGCGTGCCGGAGCTGTACCAGGCGCTGCCCCGCGACATGATCCGTGCCGGCCACATCCTGCATGTGCGCGACGACCACCGTCCGGCGCGCGTCGACAAAGCCGGCTCCATCTTCGGGCCGGACCCGGAGAAGCTCTGGGTGCCGCTGGACGACGATGGCGCGCCGTTCGCGGCGATGCGCGTTCCGATCCCGTCGCTGGAGCGCCCCGCATTCGTCGAGTTCACACTCGAGGCCGACGGCGGGATGCTCGAATACCGGCTGAACGGAAAGGCCAGGATGGGCGACGGCTACATCTGCTCGTACTGCGGCAAGCTGTGCCCCCGGAAGGAGCCGCACACGGCTGCGCACGGGGTCGCCGGACACACGCACGCGGGCGTGGCGGCCGGGCAGGAGCGCGAGCCCGCGCCGCTCACCGGACCGCTGGAGCTGGGCCACCCCGGCTCCGGGGCGCAGCCGTGAGCCGCGCGCTCCGGCTGCTCGTCTGGCAGGTCCACGGCGGCTGGATGGACGCGTTCGTGCGCGGACGCCACACGTACCTCCTGCCGCTGGATGAGGCCGGCGAGGGCGGGGTCGGGGGCCGCGACTGGCCGCAGAACGTGGTGGAGGTGCGCGAGTCGGAGCTGGCGCAGACGCCCTTCGACGCCGTTGTTCTTCAGCGGCTGGAGGAGTTCGAGCTCGTCGAGCGGCTGACCGGCCGGAAGCCGGGCGTCGACGTGCCCGTCGTGTTCGTCGAGCACAACACCCCGCAGCAGGATGTGCCGCGCTCTCGGCATCCCCTCGCCGATCGGGACGACCTCCTGATCGCCCACGTCACGCACTTCAACGCGCTGTTCTGGGACACCGGATCGACGCGCACGCAGGTGATCGAGCACGGCGTGGTCGACTACGGCAGCTTCTACACCGGCGAGCTGCCGCGGGCGGCCGCGGTCATCAACGAGCCGGTGCGCCGCTGGCGGGTGACGGGTTCGGACCTGCTGGGCGGCTTCAGCGCGGTCGCGCCGGTCGACGTCTTCGGCATGCAGGTCGAGGGACTGGCGCAGGCGCTCGGCGTCGGCGCGGAACGCGTGGTGGCGGCGGGCGACATCGAAGCGCCGCGGCTGTTCTCGGAGGTCGGCCGGCGTCGCGTCTACGTGCACCCGAACCGCTGGACCTCGCTGGGGCTCTCGCTGCTCGAGTCCATGACGGCCGGGGTGCCGGTGGTGGCGCTGGATGCGACGGATGCGCGCCGCGCGGTGGTGCCGGGCGTCGGGGCGATCTCGACCGACGTGACCGAGCTGCACGACGCGGTCCGGGCGTTCGTCGACGACCCCGGCCGCGGCGCGGAGGTCGGTGAGCGTGCCAGGGAATGGGCGCTGGAGCGGTTCGGCCTCGGCCGCTTCCAGGCCGACTGGGACGCGCTGCTCGCCCGCTGGGTCGCCTGACCTCTGCCGAGATTTGGGCCAAATCTCGGTCCTGCGCGGGCGGTAACCGCGATTTGTCACAAATCGCGAGGGTGCGGTCAGTCGGCGCGGGCGTCCCGCAGCTCCCGCTCGGCCTCGCGGACGGCGCGCTGCGCGTCGGAGAGGCGGGAGCGCAGTTCCTTCTCGGACGCCCTCGTCTCGGTCAGGTCGTCCATCAGGCGCTGCATCTTCCGTTGCAGGCGGTCGCGCTCGGCCTCCAGGTCGCCGCGGCGGTCGACCGTGTCGTCGAGCTCGTCGTCGATCGCGTCGGCATCGGCGCGGGCGCGCTCGACGGCCTTCTCGGCGGCGCGGACGCGGCGCTGACGCTCGCGGCGCTCGCTCGGCGACTCGGCCGGCTCAGCGGGCGCCTCCCCGTCTTCATCCGCCTCCGCGTCTCCCGCATCCTCTCGCGGGGGCGACACCTTCTTCCGCCCGGGACGCGGCGCCGGGAAGTCCTCGATCTCGACCGGCAGTGCCACGGCGTCCGACACGTCCACCTGCTCCAGGCCGGTCGACTCGAGCGCGCGGACCAGCATTCCGCTCCGGACCGCCGCAGCGGCCGCCGGGTCGATGACCGCCGCTTGCAGCGTCTCCTCGACCTCGCGCTGCACGGCAGGGCTGAGGTCGAGGCCGTTCGTCGCCCGCTGCAGCAGCCGCTGCCGCTCCTGGGTCAGCGACCGGATCTCGGCGCGGTCGCGAGAGGCGAAGGCGTCGCGCATCCGCGCCCCGATGTCCAGCACGTCGCCGACGAGGTCCGGCTGGTCGCGCACGAGCGAATTGATCGCGCTTGCGGACGCGGACGGCTTGCGCAGCGCCTTGATCTGCTTGGCGGTCGGACGGTCGGCCCCCGCCGCTGCGGCGTTCCGCTTCGCGATGAAGTCGCCCGGTGCGGCGGCGTAGAGCTCGCCGGCGACGTCCCGCAGGTCCATGCCGCGAGTGTACGCGCACAGACGACTGCGGCCCGCGGACGGGAGTCCACGGGCCGCAGGGGAGGCGGGCGTCAGGCGCGCGGCGCCTTGGAGGCCTTCACCGCGGCGAAGTACTCGCTCGACGGGCGCAGCCAGATGAGGATGACACCGACGACGGTCACGGCGACCTGCAGGAAGCCGGTACCGAAGCCGTTGATGATGTTCAGCAGCGACAGGGCAGTGAGCACCGTGAGCACGATGCGCGCCCAGTTCGCGCCGCGTCGCATGAAGAACGCGAACAGGACGAACACGACGGCCCAGAAGATCAGCGTCACGACGGCCCAGGTGGTGGCGCCGGCGATGACAGCGTCCGCGAGGGTCTCGGGGTTGGTCGAGCCCGAGTTGTTGGAGTTGCGGATCGCGGCGATGAAGTCGGCGCGCTGCGTCCCGATGGTGGCGATGGTGATGATTCCGCTGATCACGCTGAACACCGCACCGGCGATGAACAGCCAGAACGCGATGTTCACGGTGCGCGGCGGAGCGGTCGGCGCGACCACGGGGGCGCCGGCGGGCGCTCCTGCACCGGCCGGGTAGGCGGGAGGCGGCGGCGCGGCGGGGAAGCCCTGGCCGGCGGCGCTCGCCGGGGGAGGAGTCGGTTCGCCGGTCGAGGCCGGAACGTCCGAAGCGGGCGGCGGGGTCGTCGGCTCGCCTGCCCCGGTGGGTCCGGCGGGGCGCGGCGTGCTCTCGTCGTCAGGATTCGTCATGTTATCAACCTACTGCCAGCAGCCTCTCAGGACTAGAGATGCTTCACGGGCGGTCGGACGGGGCGGCCGCGGCGGGGGCAGGCGCCAGGGGCTGGGTCGCCGGACCTTCCAGCACCGAGCCGTCTGGCGCGAAGCGCGAGCCGTGCAGTGGGCAGTCCCACGACAGCTCGGCGTCGTTCCATCGGACCACTCCGCCCAGGTGGGTGCAGACCGCCGAGAGGGCGCACGTCTCACCGTCGACCGTCGATACGGCGACAGGGGTGCGACCGCGGCGCCCGACCGTCCCCGTTCCCTCGCCGACCGGCGCATCCGGGAGTTCCGGACCGGTCGTCGCGGAGGCCCACTCGGTCACCGCCGCCTTGCCGACGCCCGCGTTCATGGCCACGCCGGAGGCGATGTCCACCGGCCGGGTGACGCGGTGGTGCAGCACGCGCGCCCACTCCAGGGTGTCGCCGGTGAGGTCCGCCGTGAGGCTGAGGGCCGAGGCGATCGCGTTCGTCATCCCCCACTTGTCGTAGCCCGTCGCCAAGTACACGCGCCCGCGCCCGCGCGGGAGCCAGCCGACGAACGGCACGCGGTTCGCCGAGCGGTAGTCCTGCGCAGCCCACCAGTGCGTGCGCTCGGCGCCGGGGAACATCCGCTCCGCCCAGGCGGTGAGGTCGGCGATCTTCGCGGCGGGCGAGTCCGCTCGCCCGACGGGATGACCGTTTCCGCCGACGAGCAGCAACTCGCTGCCGTCGTCGGCGGTCGCCGTCCGCAGCGAGCGCGTGGGGGAGTCGGCCGACAGGTGCATCGCGCGCGGAATCTCGCCTGGGACGCGGAACGCCGTGACGTAGGACCGCGTCGGCTCGACCTTCGCGAAGTACAGGCCGCGGTCCAGGATGGGCGTCCCGGTCGCGAGGACCACGTGATCGGCGTGCGAGGTGCCGGAGGTGCTGGTGACGACCGCGGGCTTCGCCGCGGACACGTCGGTCACCCGCTCGCCCTCGACGATCCGTCCGCCCAGCCGGCGCAGCTCGGCGGCCAGCGCGGCGAGCACCTTCAGCGGATGCACCTGCGCTTGACCGGCGAGGGTGAGCGCGCCCTCGACCGCGAACGGCAGCTCGGTGCTGCGCTCCTCCGCCGCGTCCAGCCCGGCGGAGCGCGCGGCCGCGAGCTCCGCGTCCAGCTTGTCCAGCCCGTCCAGCGTCGTCGCGTAGGTCACCGCGTCCCGCACGTCGAACGGCACCCGCTGCTCCTCGCAGAAGTCGAGCAGCCAGCCTTGACCCGCCGTGTTGCCGTCGACGTAGGCGCGCAGCACCGCGTCGGAGGAGTGCCGGCGGATGGACGACAGGGTCGTGCCCTGCAGCAGGCTCACCTTGCCTGTCGTGTTGCCCGTGGTGACCGCGCCGACGGTGCGGCCCTCGAACACGCAGACGCGCATCCCGGACCGGGCGAGCATGAGCGCCGTCGCGAGACCGGTCAGGCCGGCGCCGACAACGATCGTGTCGTAGTGGCCGTCCCACTCGAAGCTGTCGGTGGCGATCGGCGGGGCGGTCTGAAGCCAGAGGGACGTCGTCGGCATGACACGAGCATCCCCTGCTGGATCGACCGGCGGAAGTGGTTGACTCCGGGGTGTATCCGCTACCCGCCTGTCAGGCGAGGGAGTCGAAGTCGAACCAGAAGGCGTCGTCGTCGTCTTCCCCGGCGGTGGCTCCGGTGGACACCGGGTCGCGCGGGATGGTCGCCGTCTCGATGCGCACCTTCGTCTGGCTGGTGACGAAGATCTCGCTCGGCGGACGGCTCGACTGGGTGATGGAGACGAAGTCGCCGTCGTTCCTGCTCGCGGCGACGACACTGCTCTTCAGCTCCTCGACCGGGGCACGGTCGACGAAGGTGAATCTCAGGTCGTCGATGTAGACGTGGAACACCTGCATTAACCTCTCCCGGTCGTCCGTTTCTCGCCCGATAGTACGCGGTGCCCGCGAGAGCGCCAGTGCGGTGTGTATCGAGCAGCTTAGAGCAGGTCGTAGTCGAGATCGGGCAAGTCGTCCGTCCCGTGTTCGACGAAGGTCGCACGCGTGGGCCCGAGAGCGGCGATCCTGCCCTCGAATTCGGTGACGAATCCCTCATCGCGGAGCTCCCTCCCGGAGAACTCCTCGTTCTCCGCGAGGATCTGGCTGGCCGGTCCGAGCAGCATCAGCACCTCTCCGGTCTGGCCGCCGTCGACGATCGCGGGCGCGTGCACTTCTGCTGCGTCCTGACGGTGTGCCAGAGCGGCGGCGAAGCGCACCAGGACGTCGGCGATGTCGTCGCCGGTGAGCAGCGATCCGTTCGCGTAGTGGATGCGTTTCATAGACCATCAATACATCCCATGTGCCGAAGGTCAAGGTTGACCGTTGACTGCGAATGCCTTGCGTTCGCCGCGGGCCGCGCGTTCACTCCACCGCATGACCGATCAGACCCGCCCGTTGACCGCCCTCGCCCTCGTGTGCACGCTCACGCCGTCGCCCGGGGAGTCGAGCAGCCAGCTCATGGCCCGGCAGCTGCTGGACGAGCTGGCCACCCACGATGTGACCGGCACGGCCGTGCGCCTGGTCGACTACGACATCAAGCCCGGCGTCTCGGCGGACGAGGGGAACGGCGACGAGTGGCCGAGGATCCGGGAGCAGATCCTGGCCTCCGACATCCTCGTCATGGTGACGCCGACCTGGATGGGGCACCTCTCGTCCGTCGCGCAGCGGGCGCTGGAGCGCCTCGATGCCGAGCTCTCCGAGACCGACGACAACGGCCGTCCGCTCGTGGAGGGCAAGGTCGCGATCGTGGGCGTCGTCGGCAACGAGGACGGCGCGCACGGCATCATCGCCGACCTCTTCCAGGGTCTGAACGACGTGGGCTTCAGCATCCCGTCGCAGGGCTCGACCTACTGGAACGGCGAGGCGATGCAGACCGTCGACTACAAGGATCTGGACGAGACGCCGGAGGCGGTGGCCGGTCAGAACGCGACGGTCGCGCACAACGCGGCGCACCTCGCGCGGGTGCTGCGGGCGCAGCCGTTCGGGTCTGCCTGAGCCGCGCCGCGGTCCGCGGCCTCGGTGCGCGGCTAGCATGGCCCGGTGCCCGTACCCGAGACCGAGATCGTCGCGCGCCTGCGCGCCGCGGGATGCGTCTTCGCCGAGGATGAAGCCCGGCTGCTGACCGAGGCGGCCGGCTCGGACGCCGAGCTGGACGCGCTGGTCGCCCGTCGCGTCGCCGGCGAGCCGCTGGAGCCGCTGCTCGGCTGGGTCGAGTTCTGCGGCCTCCGCCTGCACGTCGATCCGGGAGTCTTCGTCC
>JAEWJG010000100.1 GCA_023386675.1 Actinomycetes bacterium | reverse complement strand
ATCACCCTCACCGCGCCGGACCTGCCGGAGTTCGCGCAGCCCGACCCGGCGCAGCTCCAGCAGGCTGTCCAACTGGCCAGCGACCTCGCGGCTGCGCAGCAGCAGCTCGCCGACGCGACGCAGCAGTCGGACAGCGCCCAACGTGAGCACGACCAGGCGCAGGCCGTCGCCGACGCCGTCCAGCAGCGGGCGGATACGGCCAAGAAGCGGTCGACCGCGGAGGCGGCCTACGCGACGGCGCTGATCCGCGCATCCGGCACCCATCTGCTCACCCAGGACCCGGTCACGGCCGCGCTCGAGGGGCCGGGCGACCTCCTGACGAAGCTCGGAGCGGCCGATCGTCTGTCAACCCTCAGCGCGAACCGGGATGCGGCCATCTCGGCCGCCTCGAAGGACAAGAAGGTCGCGGATGCGCTGGGCCGCCAGGCGCGGAGCGCCGCGGACGCCGTGACCGCCGTCGACCTGGTGGGCAGCGAGCAGGCGGTCGCCGACGCACAGGCCCGTGTGGACGCGGCCTCCGCCGCGCTCGCCGCCGCGCCGACCGTCATCGAGACCGGCTCGAACTTCCAGGTGCTGACCTCCGACCCGACCCTGATCGCGGCAGGATGGGCGCTCCCCGTGCACGGACCTCTCACCGACGTGTTCGGCCCGCGACCGTCGCGCCCGCTCGGCACCGCCCTCTTCCATCCCGGAGACGACATCGGCGCGGCCTGCGGCACGACGATCCACGCCGCCGCCGCCGGGATCGTCGAGAAGGCCGAGCCGTACAGCGGGTACGGCAACTTCATCCTCATCGACCACGGCGGCGGCGTCGAGACGGCCTACGGGCACATCCGGGACGGCGGCATCGGCGTGACGGTCGGACAGCACGTGGCCGCCGGTCAGCCGATCGCCCAGGTCGGCTCCACCGGGCTGTCGACGGGATGCCATCTGCACTTCGAGGTGCGCGTGAGCGGCCTGCAGATCGACCCGCAGCCGTTCATGGCCGCTCGTGGGATCGTGCTCGGCACCCCCTGAGCATTCGGTGGCAACCCCTGCTCGCATCCGGCTCCTCGGGCGTACGGTTCAGGCATGACCGAACTCACGGAGCTGGTCGGAACGTGGATGCAGCGCCAGCGCTGGTACTCGACCAAGAACGTCCAGCCGCGCCTTCGCCTCCTCGCCTCCTTCGACGCCGAACCAGCGGGTGACGACGCCCGCATCGTCACCCACTTCTTCGCGGACGACGCGCCGCGGACGCCGCGCGTGTACCAGGTGCCCGTGGTCGCGCGGGTGAAGCGCGACGGCGACGAGGCCGCCTTGATCGGTGAGGCCGGCGGCCGCTTCCTGTACGACGGGCCGACCGAGGAGGCGTACGTCGCCTCGCTCGTCGACCTGATGACGGGCGCGGAGAGGTCGGAGGGCCGGGATGCGCACGCGCAGGGCCACACGCTGGGCGGGCGGCTGGCGGTGCGGTCGTCGCGGCGGCTGACCGGGGAGCAGTCCAACACGTCCATCGTGGGCGAGCTGGACGATGGACGGCCGGCGCTGATCAAGGTCTTCCGCGTGGTGCAGCACGGCGACAACCCGGACGTGTCGACGCTCGCCGCGCTCACCGCCGGCGGTTCGCGCCGCACGCCGGCGCTGCTCGGCTGGCTGACCGGCTCGTGGCCGACCGCCGACGGAGGCACCGCCTCCGGCGAGCTGGCGCTGATGCAGGACTTCGTGCCCGGCGCCGAGGACGGCTGGGAGCTGGCCGTCAGCGCGGCCGAACGCGGGGAGGACTTCACCGAGCGGGCCTACGCGCTCGGTGCGGGCACCGCGGAGCTGCACCGGCTGATGGCGCGCGAGCTGCCGACCACACCGGCGTCCACGGACGACGTGGCCCAGGCGCTGGACGGGATGTTCCGACGCTTGACGGTCACGACGACCGAGGTGCCGGAGGTGGAGGAGCTGCGGGCCGGGATCGCGGCGGTGTACGAGGAGGCGGCCGCCGCGCCGCTGCCGCTGCTGCAGCGCATCCACGGCGACCTGCACCTGGGGCAGGTGCTGTACGCCCCGGAGCGCGGCTGGCAGTTCATCGACTTCGAGGGCGAGCCGCTGCGTCCCCTCGCAGAGCGCGCGCTGCCCGACGCGACCATGCGCGACGTGGCCGGGATGCTGCGCTCGTTCGACTACGTCGCGGGCTCGCTCGCGCGGCGCGAGACGCCGGTGGACGCCAGCGGCTGGGCCGCGGACGCCCGCCAGGCGTACCTCGACGGCTACGCGTCGGTCGCGGGCGACGAGATGGATCGGTTCCACCAGCTGCTCGACGCCTTCGAGCTGGACAAGGCCGTGTACGAGATCGCGTACGAGGCGCGGCACCGCCCGTCGTGGATCCCGATCCCGCTGGCCGCTGTGCAGCGGCTGCTGGCTACGCGCGTGGGCTGACCTACCGCGAGATTTGCGCCAAATCGTTGTTGTGCGCACCGTATAGCCGCGATTTGGCGCAAATCTTCCGGGGGGCGGGGTCAGGCTCCGGTGAAGCGCGGGGGGCGCTTCTCCTGGAAGGCGCGGAAGCCCTCGCGGTAGTCGGCGGTGTCGCGGAGGGCCGCCTGCGCGGCGTTCTCGGCGGCGATCGACGACCAGAGGCCGAGGGAGCCGTCGCTCAGGCCTGCGACGATGCGTTTGCTCGCGAGGAACGCCTGGGTGGCTCCGGATGCGGCGGCCTCGGCCGCCGCATCCACCTCCTCCCACAGCGACGCGGCCGGGAGCGCACGCGAGAACAGGCCGCCCGCGACGGCCTCTGCGCCCGAGATGAGGCGGCCGGAGTAGATGAGGTCGAGCGCGCGGTGTGGTCCCAGACGCGACACGAGCAGCCAGTGGCCGCCGGAGTCGAGGGATGCTCCCAGCGCGGCGAACGGCGACCCCACCTTGGCGTCCTCGGCCACGTAGACGACGTCCGTCGCGACGAGCAGCCCGAGGCCGACGCCGAGGCTCGCGCCCTGCGCCGCGGCGAAGGTCGGCGCGGGGAAGGCGGCGATCCTCTGCAGCAGCGGCGTGACCAGACCGTCAAGATAGCCGGCCACGTCGTCCGTCGCCGGGTCGACGCCTGCGATGTCGCGTCCGGCGCAGAACGCGCGGCCCTCGCCGCGGAGCACCAGCGCACGCACGCTCGCGGCCTCCGCATCGGCGTACGCCGCGGTCAGGTCCCGCAGGTCGTCGGCGCCGAGGGCGTTGAGGCGCGTGGGCGCGTTCAGGGTGATGCGGGCGATCCCGTCGGCGATGTCGAACTCGATCATGGGACTCCTCACACGTCGTAGTCGACGACCACGCGGTCGGTCAGCGGATGCGACTGGCAGGTGAGCACGTAGCCGCGCTCCAGTTCCTCCGGTTCGAGGGCGTAGTTCTCGGTCATCCGCACGTCGCCGCTCAGCAGCCGCGCGCGGCAGGTTCCGCAGACGCCGCCGGTGCAGGCGAACGGCACATCGGGACGCACGCGCAGCGCGGCGTTGAGCACCGACTCGTTGGCGTCCACCGGCGTCGTCACCGTCGACGTGAGGCCGTCGAGCGTGAACTCGATCTCGGCCGTCTTCTCGCCGTCGTGCACCACGACCGGGCGGCCGGCGTCCCCGCGCGGCTCTCCGGGCTCGCCCGTGGTGAACAGCTCGAAGTGGATACGTTCCCGCTCCACCCCGTACGTCTCGAGCACGTCGCGGCAGAGCTGCACGAGCTCGAACGGTCCGCACAGGAACCACTCGTCGACGGAATCCGGCGGGATGAGCGTGTCCAGCATCCGCCGGAGCCGCTCCTCGTCGATCCGGCCCGACAGCAGCGGAGCCGACCGCTGCTCGCGCGACAGGACGTGGTGTAGGGCGAGCCGGGCCGGGAAGCGGTCCTTGAGGTCGGCCAGCTCCTCCAGGAACATCACGTCGATCGCGGTCCGGTTCGTGTAGACGAGCGTGAACCGCGCGGTCGGCGACCCGGCCAGGATGCTGCCCGCGAGCGCCATCAACGGCGTGATGCCGGAGCCGGCGGCGATGCCGACGATGTGCCTCCCGTCCAGGCGGGCGGTGTCGACGGTGAACGTCCCCTGCGGGCTCATCACGTCGATCCGGTCTCCCGGGCGCAGGTCGCTGGTCGCCCACGTCGAGAACGCTCCGCCGAGGTCGCGTTTGATGGCGACGCTGATCCGGCCGGGGCGTCCCTCCATCGGGGGCAGCGGTGGCCGGCAGATCGAGTAGCTGCGGCGCAGCTCCCGGCCGCCGACGTGCGCGCGGAGGGCGACGTGCTGGCCGGGCAGGTAGTCGTACTCGCCGCGCAGCTCGTCGGGCACGGCGAAGGTGACCTCGACGCTGGCGGCTGTCAGCGGCCGCACCTCCGCGACGGCGAGCTCATGGAATCGGGCGCGCGCCATCCTCAGAACGCCTTGAAGTGGTCGAACGGCTCCCCGCAGCCGCGGCACACGAAGAGCGCCTTGCACGAGGTCGAGCCGAAGTGGGCGACCTCGCTGGTGTCGAGCGAGCCGCAGTGCGGGCACTTCACCGAGAGGCGCAGGCTGACCGGGCCGGTCGCGGGCGCCGGCGGGGCGATCCCGTACTCCTTCAGCTTCGAGCGGCCGACCGCGCTGATCCAGTCGGTCGTCCACGCGGGGGAGAGCACGAGCTTCACCCGCACGTCGCCGAAGCCCGCCGCGGACAGGGCGCGCACCACGTCCTCACGGATCGCGTCCATCGCCGGGCATCCCGAGTACGTCGGGGTGATCACGACGTCGACGCCGTCGTCGGTGACGGTCACCTCGCGCAGCACGCCGAGGTCGTCGATGCTGAGGACAGGGACCTCCGGGTCGACGACGGAGGCGGCGGCCGACCAGGCGCGCGCGGCGTCGGCGTGGTGCGTGCCGGTCACCACGACGCCCCCGGATGCTGACGCGCCAGCACCTGCAGTTCGGCGAGCAGCGGGGCGAGGTGCTCGGAGTGCCGGCCGCGGCGTCCACCGCCGGCGGCGTGGAACGCCTGGGGCAATTCGAGCTCTGCCTCGGCGAGCACAGGCGCGATGTCGGCGTCGAACGCCTCGCGCAGCGACGAGGGGCGCACGGCGACGCCGTCCAGGCCGTCCAGCACCGGCTCGAGTGCCGGGTCTTCTGCGAACAGCTCGTCGACGTACGGCCAGACGTCCTCGAGCGCGCGTAGGGTGCGGCGGCGGGACTCGTCGGTGCCGAGCGCGAGGCGCAGCATCCACTGGTCGGCGTGGTCGCGGTGGTAGTCGACCTCCTTGACCGCCTTGGCGGCCACCCCGGCGAACACAGGGTCGGTGGAGGCGCGGAGCCGATCGTAGAGGGCGTAGAGATAGTGGGCGGCGGCGAACTGGCGCACGATCGTGTGCGCGAAGTCGCCGTTCGGCTGCTCGAACAGGTGCGCGGAGCGGAAGTCGCCTTCGTCGCGCCAATAGGCCAGATCGTCCTCGGTGCGGCCCGTCGCCGATCCGGCGTATCGCAGCAGCGACCGGGCGTGGCCGAGCAGGTCGAGGGCGATGTTCGCGAGGGCGACGTCCTCCTCCAGCTCCGGGGCGCGGGTGATCCACATCCCGAGCCGCTGCGCCAGGACGAGGGAGTCGTCGCCGAGCCAGAGCGCGTACTCGGCCACCTCGGGGGTCGCCGGGGCATCGGAGGCGACGAACTCGTCCGAGAGCGTCACGGCGGACAGCTCCACGTGGCCGTGGTCGACGTCGGTCACAGGTGCTTCACCCCCTCTGCGGCGGTGTAGTAGGTGGCGTGCCGGTAGTTCTTGCCGGCGGGCGACGTGAAGAACGCGCCCTTCGCATCCGGGTCGCTCGCCGTGATCGCGTCCGACGGGACGACCCAGATCGAGACGCCCTCGCCGCGGCGGGTGTAGAGGTCGCGCGCGTTCCGGACGGCGAGCTCCTCGTCGGGGGCGTGGAGGGAGCCGACGTGCACGTGGGACAGACCGCGCGAGGCGCGGACGAAGACCTCCCAGAGCGGCCACTGCTCGGCGGTCATGCGACGGCTCCCGCCGTCTCGGCGGCGGCGCGGTCGGCGGCCTGCTTCGCGGCGCGCTTCTCCGCATAGGCGGCGGCGGCCTCCCGGACCCAGCGTCCCTCCTCGTGCGCCTCGCGGCGGCGCTGCAGGCGCTGCGCGTTGCACGGGCCGCGGCCGGCGATGACCTCCTTCAGCTCGCTCCAGTCGATCTCGCCGAGGTCGTACGCTTGGGCGCCCTCGTTCCAGCGGAGGTCCGGGTCGGGGAGGGTGACGCCGAGCGCCTCGGCCTGCGGCACGAGCATGGCGACGAAGCGCTGGCGCAGCTCGTCGTTCGAGAAGCGCTTGATGTTCCAGGCCATCGAGCGGGCGGAGTTGGGGGAGTCGCCGTCCGGCGGCCCGAACATCATCAGCGACGGCCAGTACCAGCGGTCCACCGCCTCCTGTGCCATCCGCTGCTGCTCGGGGGTCCCGCGCATGAGCTGCAGCAGGATCTCGAAGCCCTGCCGCTGGTGGAACGACTCCTCCTTGCAGATGCGGACCATCGCCCGGCCGTACGGCGCGTACGAGCAGCGGCACAGCGGCACCTGGTTGCAGATGGCGGCTCCGTCGACGAGCCAGCCGATCGCGCCGATGTCGGCCCAGCTGAGGGTCGGGTAGTTGAAGATCGACGAGTACTTGGCCTGCCCGGAGATGAGCTGGTCCATCAGCTCGTCGCGGGTGACGCCGAGCGTCTCGGTGGCGGAGTAGAGGTACAGCCCGTGGCCGGCCTCGTCCTGCACCTTGGCCATCAGGATGGACTTGCGCTTCAGGCTCGGAGCGCGCGTGATCCAATTGGCCTCCGGCTGCATCCCGATGATCTCGGAGTGCGCGTGCTGCGACATCTGGCGGATGAGGCTGCGGCGGTAGTCGTCGGGCATCCAGTCGCGCGGCTCGATGCGCGAGTCGCCGGCGATGAGCTCGTCGAAGCGCGTTTGACCGGCGGTCGGTTCCGCGGTGGTGGTCTCCATCGACCTCCCCTTTACTTACTGATCGTTCGGTCAGTATATCCCCCGGGTGGGGCGGCGTGCCAGACTGAACAGGTGACGGACACGGTGGATTCGGACACGCTGCGCCGGGGACGCCCCGGCTACGACCAGCGCGGCATCCTCGAGGTCGCGGTGGCTGCGTTCAACGAGCACGGCTACGACGCGACGTCCATCGGGATGCTCGCCGAGCGGCTCGGCCTGTCCAAATCCGCGATCTACCACCACGTGGCGTCGAAGGACGAACTGCTCAGGCTTGCGCTGGACGAGGCGCTCGACGGGCTCGAGGGCGTCCTCCGCGCGCCCCAGGCGACCGAGGGACCGGCCGCGGACCGCCTGGCGTACGTGCTGCGCGGCGCCGTTCGCGTGCTCGCCGACCGGCTGCCCTACGTGACGCTGCTGCTGCGCGTCCGCGGCAACACCGAGGTCGAGCGGGCCGCGCTGGAGCGCCGCCGCGCGTTCGACCACGCCGTCGCCGCCCTCGTGGCCGAAGCCCGCGAAGAGGGCTCCTTGCGCACCGACGCCGACCCCGCCGTCGTCGCGCGCCTCCTCTTCGGGATGATCAACTCCCTCACCGAGTGGTACACCCCCGAG
>JAEWJG010000072.1 GCA_023386675.1 Actinomycetes bacterium | reverse complement strand
GTCGAGGTCGCCGAGGACGCGGTACAGCACGGAGACGGCGCGGCCGTACTCGTCGCGGAAGATCCGCGCGATGCGGGCGTCGTCGTCCATCGGCGGTCAGCCGCGGAAGGGCCGGACCTCGATGGGGAGCGTGGTCGCCAGCGCGAGCCGGCGGCCCCACTCCAGCGCCGCATCCAGGTCGGGCACGTCGACGATCGAGAAGCCGCCGAGATGCTCCTTGCCCTCGGCGAACGGGCCGTCGGTGACGAGCACCTCGCCGTCGCCCGGCCGCAGCACGGTCGCCGACGACGGCGGCAGCAGCCCGTTCGAGAACACCCACACGCCGGAGGTGCGCATGTCGGAGTCCACGGCGGTCACGTCGCGGTCGATGCGCGCCATCACGTCGGGCTCGGGTATGGGGCCGTCGGGTTCGATGACGCTGAGCAGGTACTGGGACATGGTGGTGATCCTTCCTGAGCGCCGAGTCGAAGGGAAGAGGCGCTCTCACCGTCTACACGAACGGGACCCCGCTAGTTCGACACCTCGCGCTCGAGAAGCGCCACACCGATCTTGGAGTCGGCCATGCCGTAGAAGACCCAGTCGCGTCCATCCACCGACTCGATCGCCGTCGGGAAGACGACGTTCGGCACGATGCCGCTGCGCTCGTCCTCGGTCTCCGCGGCGAGCAGCGGTTCCGAGGTGCGCTGCAGCACGCGCCAGGGCTCGTCGGCGTCGAGGATCATCGCACCGGCGGCGTAGTTGACGTTCTTCTGCTGGTCGACTCCCGGCTCCAGACGCCCGGTGACGCCGTGGTGCAGCAGCAGCCAGCCTTCCGGGACGCGCCGGGGCGCCGGCCCCGCGCCGATCTTGAGCTCCTCGAACGGGAACTCCGGGCCGGCGAGGAAGCGGTTCTGCCGCCAGCGTGCGAGCTCGCGGAGGTCGCGCTGTACGGCATCGACCGGGATGAACGCGATCCAGATGCTGGGGCGTGACTCGCCCTCGGGCGGATGCTCGCCCTCGCCGGGGCGGATGCCGCCGAGGTCCCACACCGGCCGGTGCAGCACGGCGAGGCTCCGGGTGCCGTCGGGCGCGGTGACCGGCTCGGGGAAGAACACGGTGTCCTTGTTGTGGAACAGGGACAGGTCGATCCCGAGCGCGTCGTCGTACTCGAACGTGACGGGCCCGAGGCGGCGCCACGCGCGCAGGTCGTCGGAGACCGCGACCGCGGTGTGCGGCCCGAGCGGACCGTAGGCGACATACGTCATCACGTGCAGCCCGAGCGACGGGATGAACGTGGTGCGCGGGTCCTCGACGCCGGCGTTGCCGCGCCCGCGCTCGAAGGGCCGGTCGGGCTCGAGGACGACGCCCTCCCGCTCCACCGCCACCGGTGTTCCGTCCTCGACGACCACCCGGGCGAGACCCACGCGCGAGACGTTGCCCTCGGCGACGAGCCGCGGCAGCAGGTACAGCTCGCCGTCGGGGCCGCGGCCGGAGGCGGGGTTGAGCACGCCCTCCGCCTCGAGCGGGTCGCCGGCGGCCGGCGTCATCACGACGCCGGCGCGGGTCAGCCGATACGGAAACGGGGTCATGCGTCCACCTCCCGGTAGAAATAGAGTTCGCGTTCGCCGGCCGGGGCGTCCCAGCCCTGGGCGAAGGACCAGCGGCCGCCGATCCTCTGCAGGCCGCCCCAGGCGAGCGAGCCGCCGCGGTTCACGGCGCGCTGGGTGAAGGGGTCGTCGACCGCGTACAGGGCCTGGGCTGCGGCGAAGTCGCCGTGCTCGTCGGCGTAGAAGAAGTCGAGGACGAGGCGGTCGCCGTCGACGACCGCGCAGGCGACCTCGTACAGCGAGCCGTTCAGCCCGGTCAGGTCGAGGTACGGCTGCGTCTCGAAGCTCCAGTCGAGCCCGTCGACGGAGCGGCCGACGGTCGGCCGGCCGCCGCATCCCTCCGACAGGAACATCAGGTACTCGCCGCCGATCCGCACGGCGCGGCCGGACCCGTCGCGCGGGAGCACCGCACCCTTCGCCCAGTACTCGGACACGTCGTACGGGACGACGAGTCCGCGCTTCTCCCAGTGCTCGAGGTCGTCGGAGACGGCGGACATGATGTCGACCGCGACCGAGCCGTCCTCACGGCGCCAGATGGCGTTGTAGAACAGCACGTACCCGTCGTCGAGCGCGTAGACCTTGGGGTCCTCGCAGCCGAGCTCCTCGTTCGCGAACGTCGGGTAGACGATCGGATTGTGCGGCGAGTCGGTCCAGACCCCGTCGCGTCGGACGGCGTGGCCGATCCGGCTCGCGGTCGACTCCTTCCTGGGGGATGCGCGGTAAATCAGGTGCAGCTCGTCGCCGCGCTCGATCACGGTCGGATTGAAGATGGAGTCGCTCGTCCATCCCACCCCGGTCGGGTCGTCCCACTGGCCGTCCAGGCGGAAGGTCAGCGACTCGTCCCGTGCGAACGGCCCGATCGCCCACGAGGGACGGTCCGCGTAGTGCGCCGAGAACTGATCGGTCGAGATGCGGTCGGTCAGAGCGTTGGTGTGCGCGAGCGCCTCGCGGTAGCTCGCGAGCAGCGCCTCCCGTTCGACGGCCGTGTCCACGCGGCTCACCCCTTCACCGACGAGCCGAGGTCGCTGGAGGTGAAGTACCGCTGGAACACGATGAACAGCACCACGACAGGGGCGGCGAGCACGACCGCGCCCGAGAGGATCGCGCCGTACGGGTTCGAGGTCGAGCCGGCCACCGTCGAGATGTAGTTCGCCAGCGAGACGGCCAGTGGCTGCAGGGTCGCGTCCTTGGTGATCAGGAACGGCCAGAGGAACTCGTTCCATGGTCCGATGAAGGTCAGCAGCAGGGCCGTGACCAGCGCCGGACGCACGAGCGGGAGCGCGATCCGCCACAGCAGCGTGAACTCGCCGGCGCCGTCCACCCTGGCGGCGTCGAACAGCTCGCGCGGCAGCTGCAGGAAGTACTGCCGGAAGATCAGCACGGCCGCCGAGTTGATGGCGAACGGGAGGATCATCCCGAGGTAGTTGTCGGCGAGCCCGTAGTTGCGGGCGATGAGCACGTACAGCGGGATCATCAGCAGCTGGAACGGGATGGTCTGCACCAGGAGTGCGAGCGCGAATGTGACGCCGCGTCCCTTCCACTGCAGGATGGCCAGCGAGTAGCCGGCCAGCACGCCGAACACGACTGTTCCGAGCAGGACGCCGCCGGTGAAGATCCCGGAGTTGACCAGGCCGGTCAGCAGGTTGATGCGCGAGTTGATCTCGGCGTAGTTGTGCAGCGTCAGATTCGCCGGGTTGGGGAACGCCCCGGCGACCGAGGTGTCGGGCGCGTTCTGCAGCGAGCCGACGACCATGTAATAGAAGGGGAACAGGAACGCGATCGCGCCGAGCGTCAGGACGATGCCCTGCACGATGGCCTGCCCGCGGCTGAGCGGGCGTCCTGATTCGAGGTCGCGCCGCCGCCTGCGCGGCGAGCGACCCCCGGGTTCTGCCGCCAGGTCCGGGCGGGGTGCCGTCTGGGTCATCAGTCCCTTCCTCCGACGAAGCGGTTCTGCAGCCATCCGATGATGAGCACGCCGATCACGAGCACGACGCCGATGGCGGCGGCGTAGCCGGGGTGCCCCTGCTGGATGCCCTGCTGGTAGATGAGCAGGACGGGCGTGGTGGAGTGCCCGTCCGGTCCGCCGCCCCCGGTGAGGAGGTACGGCTCGGTGAACAGGTTGGCGCCGGTGATCGTCGCGAGGAGCAGCACGAGCACCGTCGCGGGCCGGACGCCGGGCACGGTCACCGAGAAGAACTGCCGGACCTTTCCGGCGCCGTCGGTCGAGGCCGACTCGTACAGCTCGCGAGGCACGTTCTGCAGCGCCGCCAGGTAGAGCAGGATGTAGAACCCGAGGCCCTTCCAGGTGACGTAGATCGCGATGAGCGGCATCGCCAGCGTCGGACTCGACAGCCAGCTGGGGTTGGGCGCCAGCGGACCGAGGATCTGGTTGACCAGGCCGTTCTTCGCGAACAGGAACAGCCAGACGCCGATGATCGCGACGCTCGCGGTCACGTACGGGACGTAGTAGCTGGCCCGCAGGAACGTCCGGAAGCGGACGATGCTGTTGAGCCCGGAGGCCAGCAGCAACGCCAGGATCACCGTGAGCGGCACGTTGATGATCAGGAAGATCCCGACGTTGCCGAACGACTGCAGCACGGCCGGATCGGTGAACGCCTGGATGTAGTTGTCGAGCCCGACGAAGGGACGGTCGACGTTCGCCCCCGGTGCCGCGAAGAAGTAGTCGAAGAACGACATGTAGATCGCGAAGCAGAGCGGGAAGGCGAAGATCGCCAGCACGAACACGAGGTACGGCGCGCTGAAGAGCCACCCGAGCGGGTTGCGGCCCAGCACGCGCTGCACGAACGGCGCGTGGTGGCGACGGCCGGGGCCGGGGGGGGGGGGG
>JAEWJG010000045.1 GCA_023386675.1 Actinomycetes bacterium | reverse complement strand
CCGCGCGCGAAGACCCCGGCGGCCAGTGGCCTCCGGGGTCTTCTGTCGCTCCCGCTCGGTGGTTTCGGGCGGTCGGTAGAATCGTCGGGTGCCAGTGAATCCAGAGCTGCAGGGGCGGGAGTTCCCGCCGACCCGGCCGTACCTCGTGGGGCGCGAGAAGGTGCGCGAGTTCGCGCGTGCCGTCTTCGCCACCGACCCCGTCAGCTACGACCTCGACGCCGCGCGCGCGGCGGGCCACCGCGATCTCGTCGCTCCGCCGACCTTCCCGGTCGTGGTGCAGGAGTCGACGCTCGCGCAGCTCCTCGCCGAGCCGGACGCCGGCATCGACTTCAGCCGCGTCGTCCACGGCGACCAGCGGTTCTCGTTCAGCCGGCCCGTGTTCGCGGGCGACGAGCTGACCGCCACCCTGCGCGTGACGTCGGTCAAGTCGCTCGGCGCGCACTCGATGGTGACCGCCGAGTCCACCATCGTCGACGCGGATGGCGCGCACGTCGTGACCGCCATCTCCACCCTGGTCGTGCGAGGAGACGAGTGATGGCCTTCTTCGAAGCCCCTGCGGACGCCCCCGAGACTCCCGACTTCGACGCGCTGACCGTCGGCGATGTCGTCGCCGAGCGCACGGTCGAGCTGAGCCGCGACTCGCTCGTCCGCTACGCCGGCGCGTCGGGCGACTTCAACCCCATCCACTACCGTGACGACATCGCGACCTCGGTCGGCCTTCCGGGCGTGATCGCCCACGGGATGCTCACCATGGGCCTCGCCGTCCAGCCGGTCGTCGACTGGGCCGGCGACCCGGCACTCGTCGTCGACTACCAGGTGCGCTTCACGCGTCCCGTCGTCGTCGACCCTTCGGAGGGCGCGACCGTGACGGTGTCCGCGAAGGTCGGCCAGCTGGATGCCGAGGCCCGCATCGCCCGCATCGACCTGACCACGACGTTCGGCGGGGAGACTGTGCTGGGCAAGGCGCAGGTCCGCGTCCGCTTCGCATGACCAACACCATCCCCGCTCTCGCCGACCTGACGACCATCCGCGTCGGGGGTGTGCCGGACGAGTACGTCGCCGCCGACGATCGGGACGCGCTCGTGGCGGCGGTCCTCGACGCCCGCGCGTCGGGTGAGGACTGGCTGCTGCTCGGCGGAGGCTCCAACACGGTTGCGAGCGACGACGGCTTCGAGGGGACGGTGGTCCACATCCGCACCCGCGGTGTCGAGCGCCTGCCCGCGCCCGAGGGACGCGTCCGCATCCGCGTGCAGGCGGGGGAGCCGTGGGACGAGCTCGTCGCGCTGACCGTGGGCAACGGCTGGTCGGGCGTCGAGGCGCTCTCCGGCATCCCCGGCTCGACGGGCGCCGCGCCGGTGCAGAACATCGGCGCGTACGGGCAGGAGATCGAGTCGTCGCTCGTGGGCGTCGAGTTCCTCGACGACCGGACCGGCGAGGTCGTGTACCTCACCCGCGCGGAGCTCGGACTCGGCTACCGCACCTCGGTGCTGAAGCGCGGACGGCGCGGTGTCGTGCTGTCCGTGGACTTCGAGCTCGCCGACAACACCGTCCCCGGCGAGGTCGGCGCCCCGCTCAGTGCGCCGGTCGCGTACGCCCAGCTGGCGGACGCCCTCGGGGTGCCCCTCGGATCGCGCGTCCCGGTCGCTGAGCTTCGCCGGGCGGTCCTCGGCCTGCGATCGTCTAAGGGCATGGTGCTCGACCCGGCCGACCCCGATTCGGTGAGCTCTGGGTCCTTCTTCACGAACCCGATCGTGTCGGAGGGATTCGCCCGCTCGCTGCCCGCGGACGCCCCGCGCTGGCCGCAGGAGCCGGCCGAGCCGGACGCCGTGATCGCGCTGCCGCCGGGCGGTGTGCACCCGCTCGACGTCCCGGCGCTCGCGGCCGATGAGTACACCGTCAAGCTCAGCGCGGCATGGCTGATCGAGCACGCAGGGATCCGCCGTGGTTTCGCACTGCCGGGATCGGGCGCGGGCATCTCGTCGAAGCACACGCTGGCGATCGTCAACCGCGGCGGCGGGACGGCCGCCGACGTAATGCAGCTGGCCGACTTCATCCAGGCGCGGGTGCAGGCCGAGTTCGGCGTCGTGCTGCAGCCGGAGCCGGTGCTGGTCGGTCTGTCGCTTTGACGGCGATCTCGCGGCGCTCGCAGGGCTGACCCTCGACGAACTCTGAGAGTATTCTCACGCCCGGCTCTCTAGTCTGAGACCACCGCGGCGCGCTCGCGCCGATCCGGATCGAAGGGGACGACATGGGATTCCTGGACCGACTGCTCGGACGCGAGGAACCGCAGCCGAACGGCGCGCAGCAGCAGAACGCCGGCTACCCGGCTCCGGGCGGCCAGCCGCAGGGCGGCGGATCGTATGGGACGCCGCAGACCGCACCCGGCGGCCCGGGGGCCTCGGCAGGGCAGCCACGCAGCGACGACGAGATCGCGGTCGAGCGCTACCGCTACCTTCTGCGGACCGCACCGCCCGAGACGATCGAGCAGGTGCACGAGGAGGCGTTCTCCAAGCTGACGCCGGATCAGCGCCGCCTGCTGTTCCAGCAGCTGAGCGAGAGCGCCCCCGCCGGCGAGCAGCCGCGCGGCGACGACCCGCGCTCGCTGGCCCAGTCCGCCACCCGCTCCGAGCTGCGCCAACCGGGGACGCTGGAGCGCGCACTCGGTGGTGGCCCGCGCGGCGCCGGCGGCTATGGCGGTGGGATGGGCTTCGGTGGCATGTTCGCGAGCTCGCTCCTGGGCAGCGTGGCGGGCTACGTCATCGGCTCGGCGCTCGTGAGCGCCTTCCTGCCGTCGCCGTTCGACAATCAGGCCGATCAGGGATCCGACGGCCAGAACGGCGACAACCAGAACGCCGGCGACAACAACGACGGCCAGGGCGGTGACGGGTCCGGTGGTGACGGGTCCGGTGGTGACGGGTCCGGTGGTGACGGGTCCGGTG
>JAEWJG010000408.1 GCA_023386675.1 Actinomycetes bacterium | reverse complement strand
ATGCCCTTCAACGCCTCGGTGAGCTCGCTCGGGATGATCCACAGCTTGTTGGAGGCCCCCTCCGCGAGCTTCGGCAGCGTCTGCAGATACTGGTACGCGAGCAGGAGATTGTCCGGGTTGCCCTGGTGGATCGCGCTGAACACCGTCGTGATCGCCTGCGCCTCGCCCTCGGCGCGCAGCACCTGGGCCTTCGCGTCGCCCTCCGCGCGCAGGATCGCGGCCTGCCGCAGACCCTCCGCGTTCAGGATCTCGGACTGCTTCGTGCCCTCGGCGGTCAGGATCACCGCGCGCCGGTCGCGCTCGGCGCGCATCTGCTTCTCCATCGAGTCCTGGATGGACGCGGGCGGGTCGATCGCCTTGAGCTCCACCCGGGAGACGCGGATGCCCCACTTGCCCGTCGCTTCGTCGAGCACGAGCCGGAGCTGCCCGTTGATGTTGTCGCGGCTGGTCAGCGCCGCTTCGAGGTTGAGGCCGCCCACCACGTTGCGGAGGGTCGTCGTGGTCAACTGCTCGACCGCCCCGAGATAGTTGGCGATCTCGTAGGTCGCGGCGCGGGCATCCGTCACCTGGAAGTAGACGACCGTGTCGATCGAGACGACCAGGTTGTCCTCGGTGATCACGGGCTGCGGCGGGAACGAGACCACCTGCTCGCGCATGTCGATGAGTGGACGCACCTTGTCGATGAACGGCACGACCACGTTCAGACCCGGCATCAGTGTCTTGTGGTACCGGCCCAGCCGCTCGACCACGCCGGCCCGTGCCTGCGGGATGATGCGGATCGAGCGGAACAGCGTGACCAGCACGAAGATCGCGATGATCAGGACGATCACGCTCACGACGATGGTCACGACGAGCTGGCTGGTGTCGTTCACGGGGCGATCCTCTCGGTCAGGCCGTCGGCGCCTGCGGAGACCGGTGCGGGAGCGACGACGGCTGTCGCGCCCTCGATCGAGACGACCACCACGTGCTCGCCGGGGACCAGCTCCGGGGGAGCGGCGGCGGCGATGCGCGCTGTCCAGGTCTCGCCGACCTGCAGTTTGACCAGCCCGGAGGTGCGTGTGACCGTCGAGACGACGACCCCGCCCATCCCGATCAGCCGGTCGACGTTGCTCTTGGCCGGGTCGCCGCCGCGTTTCAGCGCGTGCAGCAAGGGCGGCCGGATGAAGAAGACGAGGACCACCGAGAGGATGGCCGCGATGATCAGCTGCAGCCACCACGGCGCCCCGAAGAGGCCCGAGAGCAGCCCGCCGAGGCTGCCGACGGCGATCATCAGGAAGACGAAGTCGAGCGTCAGCATCTCGATGATCACGAAGATCAGGATGAGGACCAGCCAGACGATCCAGGCGAACGATGTGATGTCCATCACGTCCCCCTTCCACTCCTTGGTATGACCGTACCAGCGTCCGCCGACGCCGCGTCGGACGCACTTGGTAGTCTCAGGATGCTAGACATCGACGCCGAGGAGTATTCGTGGCCAACCCCCTTTCCCCTGGTTCGCTGACGGGCAAGCGCGCCCTCGTGACCGGTTCGTCGCGCGGTATCGGCGCCGATACCGCGCAGTACCTCTCCGAGGCCGGCGCGAGCGTCGTCATCAACTACCGCAACAAGGAGGCGCGGGCGCAGAAGCTCGTCTCCGCCATCGAGGAGCAGGGCGGGACGGCCCTCGCCGTCGGCGCCGATCTCACCGACGCCGACTCCGTAGCGGCCATGTTCCGGACGGTCGAGGAGGCCTGGGGCGGCCTCGACATCCTCGTGCTCAACGCCTCGGGCGGCATGGAGTCGGGCATGGCGGAGGACTACGCCATGCAGCTCAACCGCGACGCCCAGGTCAACACCCTGACCGCCGCGCTTCCGCTGCTCGGCGCCGGCTCGCGCGTCGTGTTCGTCACGAGCCACCAGGCGCACTTCATCAAGACCACCCCGACGATGCCCGAGTACGAGGCGGTCGCGGTGAGCAAGCGCGCCGGCGAGGACGCGCTCCGCGCCCTCCTGCCGACGCTCGCCGAGAAGGGCGTCGAGTTCGTCGTCGTCTCCGGCGACATGATCGAGGGCACCATCACGGCGACCCTGCTCAACCGGCTCAACCCGGGCGCGATCGACGCGCGAAAGGAGGCGGCCGGCCGCCTCTACAACGTGAGCGAGTTCGCGGCCGAGATCGCCGCCGCGGCGGTCGAGCCGATCCCCGCCGACCACACGCGTCTCGTCGGCGACGTCTCGAGCTTCACGCCGATCGTCGAGTCGGAGCTGACGGAGGAGCTGACGGAGGGAAGCCCCGAGTGAAGCCCGCCGACCTCGATCTGCTGGTCGGTGTCTCCACGCCGACCGTGCACCCGGGAGGCGGCCGCGCGGTCGTCTCGATCGCGCATCCGTCGCAGTCGGCGGATGCCACCGTCGGTCAGCTGTGGACCATCCCGCTGAGCGGCCATGCTGCGCCCAAGCTGCTGACCCGCGGCTTCCGCGACACCCAGCCGCGCTTCTCGCCGGACGGTCGTCTGCTGGCGTTCCTGCGCGCCGAGCCCAAGCGCCCGCCTCAGCTGTTCGTGGTCGACGCGGCCGGGGGAGAGCCCGTCGCGGTCGCCGACCGCACGCTCGGCGTGACCGAGTTCGCGTGGTCGCCCGACGGCCGCACGCTCGCGTTCGTGAGCCGCGAGCCCGAGCAGGGACGGTACGGGACGGTCGAGGGCATCGACCCGAACGGGGAGCCCGCTCGCCGGATCGACACGCTCAAGTACCAGGCGAACGGACTCGGCTACACGATCGACCGGCACGCGCACGTGTTCGTCGTCGCTGCGCCGGACGTGTGGTCGGCTCCGACGCCCGCGCCCGTCCCGCTGCCGGACGGCTCCAGCGATCCTGCCCCGGCCGTCGCCGAGCCGCGGCAGCTGACCGACGGTCCGTACGACGACGGGTCCCTCTCGTTCTCGCCGGACGGCAGCCGCATCGCGTTCGTCTCCGCGCGCCACGCGAGCCGCGACGTCGACCTGCGCTCGAACGTCTTCACCGTCCCGGTCGAGGGCGGGGAGGTGCGCGACCTGACCGGCCCGCACGGGTCGTACAGCGTGGTCGACGCGCAGTACGCGAACAACGGAGTCCTGTTCTTCACCGCGCAGGACGTGGGGGAGACCGGCCGTGACTTCGTCGGCCGCAACACGGCTCTCTACGTCATCGACGCCGAGGGCGACGCCCCTCGCATCCTCACCGATCCGGAGACCGTCGACTTCACCGAGTCGGTCATCGCGGCTTATCGCGACGACGCCGTGCTCGTGCACGACCGCCGCCGCGGTGCGCTCGTCCTGACCGAGGTGGACGCCGCGGGAGAGACGCGCACGCTGACCGACGAGCAGACCGTGGTCGGTGGTGCGGGAGTCGCGGGCGATTCGATCGTCGTGAACTTCGCCGACGCCCGCACGACAGGCGACGTCGCGCTCGTCGACGGTGAAGGCCTTCACCGGCTCACCGACCTGGCGGCGCCGCTCCGCGCCAAGGGCGTCATCGCACCGCAGGAGCTGACGGTCACCGGGCGCGACGGCTACCCGATCCACGGCTGGGTGCTGGTCCCGGAGGGCGAGGGGCCGCATCCCGTGCTCCTCACCATCCACGGCGGTCCGTTCGCGGCGTACACCGGCGCCCTGTTCGACGAGGCGCAGGTCTACGCCGCCGCCGGCTACGCGGTCGTCATGTGCAACCCGCGCGGTTCGGCCGGTTACGGGCGGGAGCACGGTCGCGTCATCCGGCAGAAGATGGGTACGGTCGACCTGAACGATGTGCTCGACTTCCTCGACGGTTCGATCGAGCAGGTCGCGGGGCTCGACGGCGACCGGGTCGGCATCATGGGCGGATCCTACGGCGGATACCTCACCGCGTGGACGATCGCCCACGACCACCGGTTCGCGGCGGCCATCGTGGAGCGCGGCTTCCTCGACCCTGACGCCTTCGTCGGGACGAGCGACATCGGCAGCTTCTTCGGCGACGAGTACACCGGCACCGATCCCGAGCTCATGCGCTCGCAGAGCCCGCAGGCGGTCGTGGACCAGGTGCGGACGCCGACGCTCGTCGTGCACTCGTCGGCCGACCTCCGCTGCCCGCTCGGCCAGGCCGAGCGCTACTACGCGGCTCTGAAGCGGCGCGGCGTCGAGACCGAGCTCGTCATCTTCCCCGGCGAGGACCACGAGCTCAGCCGCAGCGGACGCCCGCGCCACCGTCGCGAGCGCTTCGACATCATCCTGAACTGGTGGGCCCGCCACCTGCCCAGCCGCAGCAACCATCGCTGACAGAGGGAACGGCCCCGCTCGAAGGCGCGGGGCCGTTCTCGGTCTCGGGTCGCTCAGGCGACCCGCGGTGCGGCCGGTGCGGCATCCGTCGCCTTGAGCACGTCGCGGCCGAACGTGAACGCGCGGACGATGCCGATGACGCCGAGCACGATCAGCGCGATCGCGGCGAACAGCAGCAGCACCGCGGCGGACGACACCGGCACGAACAGCACGACGATCCCGGCGATGATGCTCAGGATGCCGAACGCGATCGACCAGCCGGAGTTGGGGGAGCGACCGGCCTCGGCCAGGGCCATGACGCCCTCGATGATCCACCCGACGCCGATGAAGGCGACCGCGAAGATCACCAGCGTGATGGCCGCCGTCGTGACGTTCTTGAGCGCCAGGACGCCCACGAAGATGAGCAGGACGCCGAGGATGATGTTCAGCGCCCGCGAGCCCCCGCTCAGCCCACGGCTGAAGATGCCGACGCCGAGGCGCAGCACGCCGGCGATGAGGAAGTAGATCCCGAGGAAGATCGCGAGCACGGCGATCGTCTTCTCGGGCCAGAACAGCAGCACGACTCCCAGGATCAGTCCCACGGCGCCGCTGATGCCCAGCGCCGTGCGGATCGCGTTGATGGCGGAGCGCGTCATGTGACGTGCGTCCAGGGAGAACTCGTGCAGCATCGGATCGGTCGGGTCGTTGAGGCTCATCACTTCATCCCTTCGCGTGACAGCCGCCGCGTGCGGCTGGTGCTGACACTAGCGCTGCGGGTGGGCCCGTCGTCAGGGGTGATCGGGCTGCGTCGTCAGAACCGTGCCACCCAGGCGCGGAGGGCGTTGTACACGCCGGAGGCGATGAGCCCCACTCCCGTGGCGATCAGCAGGGCGACGCCGAGGGGGAGTGTCGACAGCGACTCGAAGGCGCCGTACAGGCCGGACGCAGCATCCGGGCGGACGGTGACGGCTGCCACGATGAACAGGGATCCGGCGACACCGAAGACGAACCCTTTGGCCACGTAGCCGACGATGCCGAGAGCCGTGAGCACGGCCGCGCTCCCGGGCAGGTCGGGCAGCGTGATGTCGCGGAGGAACCGTCGGCGCACGCCCTTCACGACGAGGAACACGCCGATGCCGATGACCGCCAGCCCGACCACCACGAGGAGCACGGCGCCGCCGGGGAGGGCGAGGATCTGTCCGCTGAGGATCCGCGTCGACGAGCTGGCGTCGGTGGGATGGCCTTGCGCCACTCCGAGGGCTGTCAGCGCGAGCGCGGCGTAGGCGAGGGCCTTGCCGATGTTCTGGAGGCGCCGGGCCCATCGTTTCGCGGGCTTCCCAGCCCGCATCAGGGCCGCCTCGATGAGCAGCCAGGCGGCCAGCGAGAACAGGCCGACCACGCTCAGCCAGAGCAGCACGACGCCTCCCGGCAGCTGGCCGAGCTCCTCCATCGCGCCGGACTGGTCGGCGTTGGCGAAGTGGTTCACCCCGAGCTGGATGGCGAGCGCGCCGAGCAGCACCTGCACCAGGCCGCTCGCGGCGAAGCCCGCCCGGGCGAGGGCGTGGAAGACCGAGCTGTCGCGCGCTTCGCGGGCGACGTCGCGGACTTTGTCGCCCGCGTCCGCCTCCGTTCCGCCGGCGCTCATGTGCCGTCCACCTGCGGCTGCGAGAGCTCGCCTTCGACCTTCTCACCCTCGACCCGGACCGTGCGGCGGGTGTCGAGCGCGATCACCGCACCGACGACCGCCAGCGACAGGGCGACGGAGCTCGTGGTGTCGCTGATCCAGTGGTACCCGAGGTACAGGCGGCTGGCGACCTGCAGCACGATCAGCGCCGCCGCGACGGCGAACGCCGTGACCGTGAACCAGGGCTTCTGGATGCGGCTCGCCAGCAGGAACGCCAGGAGCAGGAAGAAGTCGGAGGCGCCGAGCACGTGCCCTGACGGGAACGAGTACGAGTGGTCGGGTCCCATCAGCATGAGGGCGAGCGGTGGCCGCGGGTGCTTGATCAGCGGTGCCAGGATTCCCGCCAGCAGGACGCCGGTCAGCATCCCGGCCGCCAGGAGCAGCGGCCGCCACAAATGTCGTGCCAGCAGCGACCACACGATCACGGTGATGAGCACGATGACGGGCATGGCGACCGGTCCGAAGATGATCGCGAGCACGGTCATGAACCCGGTCGTCTCCGCCGACCGCTGCGCGTTGAACCAGCGCTCGACCGGGACATCCAGTCGCTCGTAGCCGGTGTGGGTCATGACGTTGACGGCGAGCAGGACGAAGGCCGTGAGGCCCACGACCACCAGTACGACGGAGGTCAGGTACAGGCGTCGGCGTGCCTCGACAGGGAGGTAGCGCTCTTCGACCACGAACCGCCGGTTCCAGTCGGACAGGCGGCTCGTTCGGAGGTCTGCGGCTGCGGGCACAGGATTCGGGCCTTTCGGGACGGCGAGCAACGGCGACCCGTTTGGCGGGCTCCATGCACTGTACCCGGGAACCGTCGGCCGGGGGAGTGACACGGTCGTCCGGACATTCGAAGATATGTTCTAATGTTCACGTGACGCGTCCGAAGCCCATCCGCTACGACAGGGACACCTGGCTGGTGATGCGCGACGACCCGGTCGTGCCGAAGGCGGTGATCCGCCGGTACACCGACCGGCGCGGGCGCGATCAGTACCTGGTGATCCGCTGGGACCTGGAGGCCGACAAGCGCCGGCTGATGGCCGTGTGCCCGTCGCTGGAGCGCG
The DNA here is from genome assembly GCA_023386675.1 of Actinomycetes bacterium. Taxonomy (GTDB): domain Bacteria; phylum Actinomycetota; class Actinomycetes; order Actinomycetales; family Microbacteriaceae; genus Leifsonia. The sequence continues at coordinate 14,429 of JAEWJG010000408.1, read as the reverse complement.
CGGACGATCTCGTTCGGTACGACAACAACGTGGCGCACGGCTACTGGGACGGGCCGCCGAACCCGCATCCGAGCGGGTGACGACGGCTGCACGATCAGTGGTGGTGATCGTGGACGGTGCTCAGGAACGCGTGCAGGGCGGCGTCGGCCGATGCGGGCTCTTCGAGGAGCAGGAAATGACCGGCTCTCTCGATCATCCGGAATTCCGCGCCCGGGATCATCTCGGCCACTTCGCGTCCGTCGGCGGGCGGGATCAGGCGGTCCTCGGCACCGTGGAGCACCACAGTCGGGCAGTGGATCGCCGGAAGGAGGTCGCGCGAGTCACGGCGCTGCATCACCGCGTCCTGCTGCTGCAGGAACGCGTCCTGTCCCACCGCTTCCGCCATCGCGCGCCACACGTCCTTCAGCCGCGTATCGGTCTCGTTCCGTTCGGCGACGACCCCGCGGAAAGCCGCATCGACGAGCGCGTCGAACTGGCCGGCTCGGACCAAGGCGGATTGACGAGTCCGCGCATCGCGTTGTTCGGGCGTGTCCGCGCGGGCGGAGGTGCTGACCAGCGCGAGGCCTTCCACACGCTCGGGCGCTTGACGCATGACCTCGAGCGCGACGTATCCGCCCATGCTGACCCCGATGAGCGTGAACCGCTCAGGCGCGTCGCGGAGCAGACGCGCCGCCATGCCGGCGAGGGTCGTGTCTCGACGAGTGTCGGCGACGGTCACCGCGCCGAAGGACCACACCGTGTCCAGCACCGGCGAGTACACCTGGGGCGAGCACAGCAGCGGCGGTACCAGGATGGTCGTCATACCGACCACCCTGCGGGCACCCACCGACATCGCCGAGGCGGCGACCAGATGCGCGGCGCGCCGGGACGACGTGCGCGATCCCGCGCACACGAGCAGCGCGACCTTCTCGGACTCTCAGCGTTCGTCTGCGTGTCGAGCCGCCGGCGCGGGATAGGTTCGCTGTGGCCGCGACGGCGCGGGAGCAGGAAGGCACAGGATTGTCGGAGATCACCGATTCAGCTCAGGAGTCACCCCAGGAGCAGCCGCCCCAGGGGGTGCCACCCGAGCTCGACGCGGGCACCGGCGATCAGCCCGGCGAAGAGAACAAGAAGGGCCCGCTTCGGCGCTTCTTCGGAGTCCTCGGCCCCGGCCTCGTCACCGGTGCCGCTGACGATGACCCGTCCGGCGTGGCGACCTACTCGCAAGCGGGTGCCACCTATGGCAACAGCATGCTGTGGACGGTGCCGCTGACGTTGCCGTTGATGATGGCCGTCCAGGAGATCTGCGACCGGATGGCGTTGGCGACAGGGGACAGCCTCGGGATGCTGATCCGCCGCAAGTTCAGCAGGGGAGTGCGGATCGCGCTGGGCGTGCTGATGGTCGCGTTGATCGCGGCGAACTGTCTGAACCTCGCCGCGGATCTGAACGCGATCGGACAGGGGATGACGCTGCTGCACGCGGGTCCCGCATTCCTGTGGAGCATCATCGCCGGGGTGGCGATCGCCGCGACCGTGGTCGCCGGATCGTTCGCGCTCATCGGGAACGTCTTCAAGTGGTTGTGCATCGTGCTGCTGCTCTACGTCGGTGTGCTCTTCGTCTCCAATGTCGACTGGGCGGATGTCGGCCGCGGTCTGGTCGGCGCCCACATCCAGTTCGGCCCTGCCTACTGGGGGCTCATCGTCGGTGTCCTGGGCACCAGCATCTCCCCGTACATGTTCTTCTGGCAGTCCGCGCAGCGCGTGGAGGAGCTCCGAGCCGAAAGGCGCGGCGGCGATCGAGCACCCGCCCTGGATGATCGCCCGGCGCCGGAGGCGCGACGTCGTCTGCGCAACGGGCGTGTGGATGTGTTCACCGGCATGGCCTTCAGCGTTCTGATCATGTTCGCGATCATGGCCGCCTCTGCTGCCACGCTCGGCGCACATCACAAGACGGTGACAAGCGCTGCAGAGGCGGCCAAAGCGCTCCAGCCGATCGCCGGCAGCTACGCGACGATGTTGTTCGCGATCGGATTCATCGGGTCGGGCGTGCTCGCCGTCCCCGTGCTCGCGGCCTCGGGGGCCGCCGGCCTCGCCGGGCTGATGAACAAGAACTGGGGCCTGGATCGGAGCCCCCGGCGCGCGCCCCTGTTCTACATCCTCCTCGGTGTCGGAATGATCGGCGGCACCATCCTCGCCGTCGTGTCCACCGACCCGATCGGGCTGCTCGTCCTGAGCGCGATCGTCAACGGCATCGCCGCCGGCCCGTTCCTGATCGTGATGATGCTGATCTCCCGCGACAGACGCATCATGGGCGACCACCGTAACGGGAGACTCGCCACCACCATCGGCTGGGCGACCACCCTCATCATGTGCCTGGCCGGTGTCTACGGCATCTGGTTCACCATCAGTGGCGGGTAGTGACGGTCGACTGCTGAGGCTCAAGCGGGGTCGTCTGGTCATCGGTCCGCGGTGGGCGTAGCCTCCGTCCATGGAGACGACCCGATCCCGTCTCGGCCAGGGCACGTGGTACCTGGGCGAGCATCCGTCGCGCCATGACAGCGAACTGGATGCGTTGCGGACCGGCATCGACGTCGGCCTCACCACCATCGACACCGCCGAGATGTACGGCGACGGCGCGTCAGAACTCCTGGTGGGTGAAGCCATCGCCGGCCGCCGCGACGACGTCTACCTGATCAGCAAGGTGCTGCCGACCAACGCCGACCGCCGACGGATGGGGGAGGCGTGCCGGGCGAGCCTCCGCCGGCTGGGCACCGACCACCTCGACCTCTACCTGCTGCACTGGCGGGGGCGCCATCCCCTGCACGAGACGGTCGAGGGATTCGAGGATCTGCTCCGGGAGGGGCTCATCCGGTCGTGGGGTGTCAGCAACTTCGACACCACGGACATGGACGAACTCGTCGCGGTGCCGGGTGGCGAGCATGTCGCCACCGACCAGGTGCTCTACAACCTCGAAACCCGCGGACCCGAGATCGACTTGCTCCCGTGGTGCCGGGACGCCGGCATCCCGCTGATGTCGTACTCGCCGATCGGCCACGGCAGCCTCCTCCGCACCCCGATGCTGGCGTCGTTGGCGGAGGCCAAGGGTCTCACCTCAGCCCAGATCGCCATCGCCTGGGCGCTGCGTCATCCCGACGTCCTCGTCGTGGCCAAGGCGTCGACCCGTGAGCACGTCCTCGACAACCGGGCCGCCATGGATGTGACGTTCACGCCCGCCGAGCTGGCGGCTCTCGACCGTCTGTTCCCTCGTCCGCCTCGAAAGGTGCCGCTGGAGGTGCTCTGATCGACGACCGGCACCGGAGGCGGAGCGCATCGGTGCGGATGGATTCATCGCGCTGCGACGAGTCGGGCCAAGTTGTCCAGCTCGTTGGCGCGGCCGGCGAGGAGCCGCTCGGTCCAGACATCGTCGTGCAGCTCCTCCACCTGCATCACCACGCGGGTGCTGTCGCCGGCCGGCTCGAGGTCCACGACCGTCAGTTGCTCGTAGGCCTCATGGTCCGGCACGAAGTCGATGAGTGACCGGTAGGCGAGGCGGGTGGGCTTCCGGACCTCGGTGAAGACCTTGCGCGCCTGCGTGCTGAGGGGCAGGCCGTTCTCTTCCATGAAGGCCACCTGGGCGGGATCCTCCGCGGTCATCGTGTAGACGAGCTCGCCGTCCGGGCGGAGGTCGATGCGGTCGACGTCGGTGCGGAAACCCTCCGGCGCCCACCAGCGGGAGATGCCGTCGGCGGTGGTCCAGAGCTCCCACACGGCCTCTGGCGAGGCGGTCACGGTTCGTTCGATGGTCTTCATCGTCCTGTCCTCTCGGTCGGATTGCGTCGGTACGAGCGAGACGATATATTCGTAACAACGAATGTGTCAAGAGGGGACCGAGATGGATGTTCAGCAGGCGCTGGCAGCGATCGGGGAGCCGACGCGGTTCCGCATCCTGAGCCTGCTCGCCGCCGGGCCGCGCACGGTGGGGGAGGTGGCGAGCGCGATCGGCGCGCTGCAACCGCAGACGACGAAGCACCTGCAGCTGCTGGAGTCCGTCGGCGTCCTCGACATCGAGCGGCTCGGTCGTCGTCGTCTTGCGCGGATCGACAGGGACGCCCTGCGGGAGCTCGCCGATTGGCTGGGCGCTCTGGCGACCGCCACACCCGACGACGTCGCGCTGGAGCGGTACGCGGCCTCCGTCCGGTCCGTCGGCTCGACGGTCGACATCCGGCTCGATCGCACCCTCGCGGCGCGGCCGGATGTCGTGTGGCGCGCCTGGACGGACCCGGGGGAGGCGGCGCGGTGGTGGGCTCCCCGGCACTTCGAGGTGCTCCGCTGTGCGGTCTCACCCCATCGGGATGCTCCCGTCGAGCTGGTGCTGCGCGAGGGCGACGGTGCCGAATACACATCGGCCGGGATCGTGCGCTCCGTCGACCCCGGGCGCCGGATCGTGTTCGACCTCTCGCCGGTCGACACGGCCGGCCGGCCGTACGTCGACGTGGCGGTGGATGCCCGGTTCGATCCCGACGGCGACGGCACGGCGCTGCGCGTGCACATCACCGCGGAAGGGGCCGACGGTGCGGCGGAGATGCTCGCCGGGCTGGAGCCCGGCTGGAGCCAGCAGCTCGACAGGCTGGGCGAACTGCTGCGGTGAAGAGGACGGGCGTCGCCGAAACGGCCGCGGCTCGCCTCAGAACGGCCACACCAGCGGCACGATCACGACCGTCACGACGAGCGTCCACGCCAGGACGACCAGTCCCAGCCGCCAGAAGTCGCCGAAGCGGTAGCCGCCAGGCCCGTAGACCATCAGGCTGACCCCGTTCGCGAAAGGGGTCAGGAAGGACGCGCTCGCCCCCATAGCGACCGCCAGCAGCATGGGCAGCGCCGAGACGCCGAGTTCTGCCGCCGTCGCGACCCCGATCGGGATCATCACCAGTGCTGCCGACGTGTTCGAGATGAACTGGCTGACGAGTGCGCTGACGAGGAACAGCCCGGCCAGCACGACGAGCGGCCCGCTCCCGCCGAGCGCGCCGACCACCTGGTCTCCGATCAGCGCGGCGGCCCCGCTGGTGGTCATCGCGATCGCCGGTGGGATCATGGCGCCGATCAGGATGGGCGTGTTCCAGTCGATCCGGTGGTAGAGGTCCGGCAGACGCACCACCCGGAAGACGACCATCAAGGCCGCGCACAGCACCGCCGCGATCGCCGGCGGAACGAGGTCGAAGGCGAGCAGCAGCACGAGCAGCGCCAGGATGGCGAGGGCCGCGGGAGCACCGCGCCCCAAGGCGACCGTCTGCCGTTTCACGGCGTCGGGGGAGTCGACGACCAGCACCTGCGGGTCGGCCAGGTAGGTGTCGAGCGCCCTCCAGTCGCCGTGCAGGAGGAGATGGTCGCCGGCTCGCACGTCGACCGGCGTCTCACGCACATCGTCGCCGCCCCGCTGCACGGCGAGGATCTGCAGGCCGCCGTCCTCGGTGGTCATGCCGGGGAACAGGGAGCGGCCGATCATCGGCGATCGCGGCGGGATGACGACCTCCGCGAGCCCCGCGTCGCGGCCGAGCAGGGAGTCGGCGACGGGTCCGACATCGGCTGACGAGCGAATGCCGAGATGGAGCTCGGCGGCCAGGCGTCCGACCTCGGTCCCGTCACCGCGTACCAGCACCTGGTCGCCGACCGCGAGCAGCTCGTCGGCGGGAGGCGCCGAGCCGTCCTCGCCACGGAATCCCACGAGCTGCACGCCCGGGTACGGCGCGAGGTCGAGCGTGGCCGGTTGCGCCCGGACCAGGGGTGAGGAGGCGCGGACGCGCAGCCAGTGCAATCCGTCCTCGAGCCGGTACTGCTCCACGAGGGTGACCGCATGCTCGCTGAAGTCCGCCGGGATCGACCGGCTGTGCCGCTCCGGCAGCAGGAACCGCCCCAGCAGGACCGTGATCGCGATCGTGCCGGCGAGCTGCGGGATGCCGAGGAGCGCCCACTCGAAGAAGCCGATGTGGCCGACGCCCGCCTCGTCGGCCTGCGTCGCGGCGATGACGTTGACCGGGCTGCCGAGGAGCGTGAGCTTCGCGCCGGTCAGGCAGGCGAACGCCAGCGGGATCATCAGCTTCGAGGTGGGCGTGCCAGTGCGCACGGCGACCAGCACGGCGACCGGGAGCATCGCGGCGACGGCGCCGTTCATCCCGATGAGCCCGCTGAACACCGCGGCGACCACCATGATCGCCACGAGGCGTGCCGTGGGGTTGCCGCCCGTGCGCTGCAGCAGCAGCTGACCGGCCCACACCCCGACGCCCGCGTTCTCGAGTCCGACGGCGATCGCCAGGAGCGCCACGATCAAGATGACCACCGGGTCGCCGAAGCCGCTCAACGTCTCCGGCACCGTGATCACCCCGGTGAGGCAGAGCACCAGGGAGGCTCCGATCGCGACGACGGCGGCAGGGAACCGGTTCCAGATGAAGAAGGCCATCGCCAGCACGATCACCGACAACGTGATCACGATCTGCGGAGTCATGGACCGTGTCGCCTCCTCGCTGCCGTGCCTGCCGTGACGCCGCGCTCAGAAGCCCAGGGCGATGCCGTCGCCACGCGGGTCGGCTCCCGCCTCGTAGAAGCCCTGTTCGCGGTCCACGAGGATCGCCTGCGCGTGCCCTAGGTTGTCGTTCCAGTCCGTGACCAGCTGCACCGGCTGTCCGCGCCGTTTGAGCTCGCGGGCGATTTCGTCCGGGATCCGTCCCTCCAGCGACAGGTTCCGCGACGGCGTGCCCCAGGTGCGGCCCATCAGCCAGCGCGGCGCCTCGATCGCCTGCTGGACGTCGAAGCCGAAGTCGAGGATGCGGGTCACGATCGCCGCCTGCGACTGCGGCTGCCCCTCGCCGCCCATCGAGCCGAAGGCGAGGAACGGCTCGCCGTCCTTCAGCAGCAGCGCGGGCACGAGCGTGTGGAAGGTCCGCTTGCCCGGCTCCAGCCGGTTGGGGTGCGCGTCGTCGAGCGAGAAGAACGCGCCGCGGTTCTGCGGGATGATCCCGGTGTCGCCGGCGACGACCGCGCTGCCGAAGTCGTGGTAGATCGACTGGATCAGCGAGACGACGAGGCCGTCCGCGTCCGCCGTGGTGAACGAGCAGGTGTCGCCCGAGGGGGCGATCCGTTCGTGCGGACGCGGGTAGGGGATGCCGGGCGGCACCGTCGCGATGTCGAGGGCCCGCTCGGGATCGATCAGCGCCCTCCGCTCCTCTGCGTAGTCCTTCGCGATCATGCGGTCGATCGGCAGCTCGACGAAACGCGGGTCGGTCAGCCACTCATCGCGGTCGGCGAAGGCGACCTTCACGATCTCCGCCATGTGGTGGTAGTAGTCGGCGGTTCCCTCGCCCCAGGCGGCGACGTCGAAGCCGTCGAGCAGGTTGAAGATCTGCAGCACGGTGAAGCCCTGCGTGGCAGGCGGCAGCTCCACCACCTCGTAGCCACGGTAGGAGGTGGTGAGCGGCTCCACCCACTCCGCCCTGTAGCCGGCGAAGTCGTCGGGGGAGAGCGGTGAGCCCAGCGGCCGGAGGGCGTCGCAGAGGCGTTGCGCCAGCTCGCCCTCGTAGAAGCCGGCGCGGGCGCCCTCGCGGGCGACCGCCTCCAGCGAGCGGGCGAGGTCCGCCTGCCGCAGCTTCTCACCGTCGCGCGGGACGCGGCCGCCCGGCAGGTACACCCGGGCGGTCGTCTCCGTCCTCGCCAGGATCGACTCGTCCTGCACCAGCCAGTCGGCCAGCGAGCGCGTCACCGGGACGCCGTCGGCGGCGTAGCGGATCGCGTCGCCGAAGAGCGACTCCCACTCCAGCCGGCCGTAGCGCTCGTGGGCGAGGCGCCAGCCGTCGATGGCGCCGGGCACCGTCAGCGCCGCGGTCGCCCCGCGCGCGGCGATCGTGCCGTCGGTGCTCAGCTCGCGGTAGCGGTCGAGTGTCGCCTCTGCCGCGGCCGGGCCGCTGGCGTCGATCGCGCGCACGACCCCGCCGGAGGGCTCAGCGATCAGCCAGAAGCCGTCGCCGCCGAGCCCCGCCATGTGCGGGTACGCGACGCAGAGCACGGCGTTCGCGGCGATGGCCGCGTCCACGGCGCTGCCGCCGCGGCGCAGCGCATCCAGTGCGGCCGAGCTGGCCAGATAGTGCGGCGTCGAGACCGCTCCGCGCGGGGCGCGGAAGGGCGGCCTGCCGGAGCGGGGCCCGTTGGGATGGCTCATGACGTCTCTCCTCGTGGGGATCGTGACCGGTCAGGAGACCCGGTCGTCGTACTCCATGCCGACATCGCGCGGGGTGTCCGCGGCATGGTTCATGAAGCGTGTGATCACCGGCAGCAGACCACCGGCGACGAACGCGGCGAACCCGAGCCACCACACCGCGGGGAGGTCCGCGGTCGCGCCCAGGCTGATCACGGGGAAGGCGGCGATCAGGAGGATCATCGCCACGGTCTCGATCAGGAGCTTGCTGTCCACGTCCGTCTCCTCACGTCAGAAGGATCAGCAGAACCGTCGCGATGCCGGTGAGCACGGCGACCACCACGGTCCACCAGATGGTCAGCCTCAGCACGGAGCCCTCCCGCCCCTTGATCCCGGCGATGCTGGTGCCGAGAACGATGTTGGCCGGCGCGATCGCGTTGCCGTACGCGCTGCCGGCGGCCTGGGCCGCGATGATCGTCTCGGCGCTGAGACCGTGGAGGTGCGCGACGTCGCTCTGCACACCCCCGAACAGCACGTTGGAGGCCGTGCTGCTGGAGGTCATGAACGCACCGAGGGCGCCGATCAGGTTCGCGATCGCCGCGTACACCAGCGGCGGCGAGACGGCGGCGATCCCGAACGCGATCGTGAGCGACTGGCCGCTGTGGTCGAGGATCCGGCTCGTGACGAGGAACGCGATCACGGGCACGGAGGCGGGGACGGCGTCGATCAGCAGCGCCGAGCCGATGCGCTCCCTGGTGTGCCGTTCCGCCCAGGCGTGGAAGTAGCCGCGCGCCCGGTAGACGATCCACACGACGATGGCGGTGACGAGCAGCATGGTCCCCGGATGGGTGAGCACGGTGATCGGGGCATAGCTGTCCGTCGCGGCGTTGCGCACCCCGTACGCGGTGTCGACCTCCGGGAACGGCAGCCCGACGCGCCACTGCCGAAGTGCGGCGTTCAGCGGCGGGATCAGCAGCACGCTCAGCGTCACGATCGGCAGGACGATGTACGGCAGGAACGACATCAGGAGGCTCATGACCGGGGGAGCGTCGTCCTCCTTCTCGCCGGCCGGACGCTCCACCATCGCCGGCCGGACCGGGATGTCGCGGACCGGGTCGCCGAACCGGCGCCAGCGGGAGAGCGGGTACAGCGCGACGAGCGCGACGGTCGCCGCGAGGAAGGTGGACAGCTCGGGGCTGAACAGTGTGGCGAGCATCTGCCCGACGCCGAGGATGGTCCCGAGGATGAGCACCACCGGCCAGGCGTGCCGCACGGCGGCCCAGCGCCCGTAGAACCACACCACCATGAAGCCGCCGAGGTAGGTGGGGATCAGGATGAGCAGGCCGGCCTGGAACGCCGTCTTCACCAGGTCGTCGAGGTCGGCGACCTGGATCGTGGCCAGCCAGCCGACGCCGAGCGTGCCGAAGAAGCGCGCCCAGGCATGGGCGAGGACGCCCATGGCGACCGCGTACACAGGCTTCACGCCGATCGCGATCAGCAGCGGGACCACCACGGCGACGGGGGCGCCGAAGCCCGCGATGCCCTGCAGGAATGAGGCGAACACCCACGAGAGCGCGAGGATGATGAACAGCTCGTTACGGCTGAACCGCGAGATCCCACGGCGCAGGGCGTCGTACGCCCCCGCCTGCTTCGTGACCTGGTAAAGCAGCAGGGCCGGCCAGATGACGTACAGGATGAACACCGCGTCCCACACGCCTTTGGCCGAGGCGACGGCCAGCGTGTCCCACGGCGTCCCGAAGGCGACCACGGCGACGACGGCGGCGAGGAACATCGCGATCGGGGCCGCCTCCGGCGCCCGCCAGCGCAGCGGTACCAGCAGCACCAGGAGCGCCACGATGGGCAGCACGGCGAGCACCCAGTGGAGCAGATCGGTCGGAAGCTGCGTCGTGTCCATACGCCCCCTCAGCGATGGCCCGCTCGCGATGCGGGGTCCCGCGGCACCCACCGCCGCGACGACAGACGGCATGATTCTCCGCTCGGCGCGAATGCACAAGACCCGATCTGTCTACGCCGGTCGTAGACGCGGGAGCCGGGGAGTGCTAGTTTGCCGCGTGTTCCGGTGGGGGAGGTGCTTCATGGCACGTCGTCGGAGAAGTCCATGGCTGGTCGTCCTGGCGAGCTGCGCCCTCGCGGCCGGTGCCCTGGGCCTTCCGCTGACCGGCGGAACCCCCGCCGAAGCGGCGGTGCCGCCGCCCGCCGCGGGCAGCGCGGTGGTCTCGCTCGCCGTTGGAGACGCGCGCAGCGGGCCCTCGGCGGTCACTCCGCTGCCCGGTGCGGTGTTCGGACTGTTCGCCACGGATCCGAGCGGCACTGCCGACCCGACGACCGGCTTCGTGACGGCGACGCCGCTGTTCACCTGCACCTCCGACGCCGACGGCGACTGCTCCGTGCAGGTGCCGATCGGCACGGGGGCGGGACAGCTCGGTCAGAACTCGCGCCTGTGGGCGGCCCCGATCGGTGCGCCACCCGGGTACTACGCGAACCCGCAGTGGCAGACGGCGCCGCTGACCGGCGGCGCCACGGCCGTGCTCCCCGTGGTGTTCCAGACGCCGCCGCTCGTCGCCGGGCAGACGTACCGATCGGGATCGACGTGGATGACCGCCCCGGGCCTGCAGACCAGCCCGGCGAACTCGACGTCCGAGTACACGCGCCGCATCGCCTCCAACGGTGTGTGGAACCTGTCGCGGGCGAACCCGCCGTTGCCGACGCAGTGCGGTCTCAACGTGGCGCTGGTCGTCGACCTGTCGAGCTCGGTGGCGGGAAGCGTGCCGCAGCTCAAGCAGGCGATGGACGCCTTCGTGGACGCGTTGCGCGGGACGCCGTCGCAGGCCGCGCTGGTCACCTTCGGCAGCGATTCGCCCGCGAACGGCTTCACCAGCTCCGGCCTGCAGTCCGTCGCCACCAACACCGACGCGGCGGCGTTCCGCTCGCGGTACGCGGGATGGGGCAACCCGCCCACGAACTACACGAACTGGGACCGCGGCCTCGCCGCGGCTGCCGCCGTCGGCAGCCCGACCCTCGGCGCACCGGATCATGTCGACCTGACCGTCTTCCTCACCGATGGCAACCCCACGGTCTCCGGACCCAGCCCGGTCACCGGCTCGAACCAGCTCGTCGACCCGAACAGCGGCTTCACGCGCTTCAAGGAGCTGAACGACGGGCTCGCGTCTGCCAACCTCGTGAAGAGCCAGGACACCCGGGTGCTCGCGGTCGGTGTCGGCGCCGGGGTGAGCAGCGCAGGCTCCGCCGCCAACCTCCGCACCGTCTCCGGTCCCACCGCCTACGACGGCACCAACATCGGAACCGCCGACTACGTGCAGACCACGGACTATGCGTCGGCGGGGCAGTCGCTCCGGAACCTCGTGCTCGCGGGCTGCGCGCCTTCCATCTCGGTCATCAAGCGGATCGTGCCGTTCGACTGGCAGGAGGGCGGCCCGGCGCCGATCGACACCGTGGCCTACACGCCGCCAGCCCCGTGGGAGTTCACCGCGACCGGCGCGACGGTGAACCCGCCGGCGACCAAGCAGACCGAGCTCGCGACCGGCGCGACGTCGTTCGACCTGACCATCGATCCCGCGCAGAGCCCCAGCACGTTCTCGATCGCCGAGACCGCGCAGGCCGCCTACACCTCCCTGCCGGCGCAGACCGTGTGCGTCAACAAGGCCACCGGAGTCGACGTGCCGGTGCCGACCACCACCGACTCGGCGACGCAGTTCTCGCTCCCGGTCGGCGTGCAGGACATCGTGTCCTGCGTCGTCTACAACCGCGCGCCCGACTTCACCCAGGCGTCCATCATCGTGCACAAGCGCTGGCGCATCACGACCTGGAACCAGGTGGTCGACCTTGCCAACGGCGACCAGCCTCCCGAGCTCCGTGCAGCGCTCACGCTCACCGGCCCGAGCGACCCCGCCCCGATCGATCAGGGGTGGGAGGTGCCGCGCGCCGGCTACAGCGCGCCGACGACCGTCGACGTCGGCGAGACGGTGAACAACGCCCGAATCCCGGGCTGCACACTGACCGCGTCCACGCTCGAGACCGGTCCGCCGGACGCGACGACGCCCGGGAGCGGCACGGCGTTCACCGGGTCCAGTACCGCTGCCGTCGTCGCCGGTCCGAATGAGTGGACGATCACCAACGCGGTCACCTGCGTCAGCCTCCTCACCCTGCAGAAGACCGTCGCGAGCGGCGACGCGACGCCCGGCGTCTGGCTGCTCGACGCGGTCGGACCGGCCGGTGCGCCCGCCGGGCCATCGGGCGCATCCGGGACCCCGGAGGCCACCCGGGTGGAGGTGGCGCCCGAGCAGACGTACCAGTTGACGGAGTCCGTGCGGCCGGGGTCAGCGGCCGATGCCCTGCACTACCGTCAGACCGATCTGCGGACCCGGCCGCTGCTGTTCCCGCAGTCCTCGGGTTCGTGGACGTGCTCGATCGACGGCGTCGGTCCGCGCCTGCTCTCCGGGGGCGGCATCGAGGGTGCGGTGACCGTTCCTCTCGGCCAGGCGGTGACGTGCGCGGCCGAGAACAACATCGCGACCCTCACGCTGATCAAGGAGGTTCAGGGCGGTACCGCCGTGGCCTCCGACTTCACGTTCTCCCTCGACCCGCTCGACCGCGGAGCGGAGGATGCGGGCGGCATCGACGTCGTGGCCGGGCCGCCTCCGGTCGGTACGTCGGTGGAGATCGCACCCCTCCGCCATTACAGGCTGACCGAGAGCGGAGGCCCACCCGGCTATGAGCTGACGAGCCTGACCTGTCAGTCGGGCATCCGCGACTTCCTCCCTGCCGATGTCTTCGCGGAACCCGGCGGCTCCGTCACGTGTATCGCCGTCAACAGCTTCACGGAGTGGACGCTCGGCAAGACGAGCGATCCACCCTCCGGCTCGACGGTGCAGCCCGGCGACGTGATCACTTACACCGTCTCGGCCGAGCAAGTGGGCGGCGTGCCGACTAGCGACGTCACCATCACGGATGACCTCACGAATGTTCACACTCGTGCCAGGCAGCATCACCGCCGATCAAGGCACCGCCTCCTTCGCGGCGCCGAATCTGACCTGGACGATTCCCTCGCTCGACGGGGCCGCGACGCTCACGTACCAGGTGCGTGTGAACAACGGAGCCTGGAACGCGGAGCTGCGCAATGCCGTCACGGGGGAGGGCCCTGGAGGCCTGCCGCCCGACCCGTGCGCCCCGTCGACCCCCGACTGCCGAACAACGGTCGTGACCACTCCGCCTGAGCCGGCCGGCCCGCCGCCAGGAGTCCAGGAGCCGGGACAGCCCGCAGGTACAGGCGAGGGGACGCCGCTCGCCGGAACCGGCAGCGACCTCGCAGGCGACGCCGCCGTCGCGCTGGCCGCGGGAGCGGTGCTCGTGATGGGAGCGTCGCTGGTCGCGGCGTCGGTGCTGCGCCGGAGGGTGCGAGCGGGCGGGACGAGGCCGCCGCGGGTGCGCTGAACTCACTGGTCGGACGCGGCGCCATGGCGCCGACGCCGGCCAGGACGAGCGTGTACTCGTCCATCGTGATTCGGCCTGAGTCCTGGCTTACTGATCAACGCTGATAATGCACATTATGTCAGTTAGGAGCAGACCCGGCGGAGGAAGAACCGCCCCACGGCTCCGAGGACTAGTCGAACTCCCATCCCCTGGCTCTTGCCTGACGGCGAAGGTCGTCTCGCGCTCGTCTGAGATCAATCTCCAAGTGCACGAGTGCTTCATGATTCGCTGGCCCCCGCTGCGGCCAAAGCTCCCAGAGCCTTTGGCCAAGAGGCGTGCCGTCTTCGAGTAGCTGGTGGCTGCCGAGGTGATATATCTCTCGAATGAGCGAGTCGGAGGGTTCACCGAAGGCAGCCGTCCGCCATCTCAAGACGTCGGTACGCCAATGGTCGCCCGGGCCGCCTGCTGCCATGCGATAAGCATCTCATCGAGTGAATTACCCCGCGCTCGAACGAACGTCGGAGATGTGGCCAACGGGCACTCGAATCTCCTGCTGGACTCCCACAAATCGGAGAATCGACACCTGATCTTCGACTCTGTGCCATCGTTCCGGGAGCCGAGAACTTGCAAGACGGACCGTCCTCCCCCACGCCCCTCACCGCTCCTGCACCGGCCCGCTCAGCGCCGGCGGCGCCACCCGGAACAGCCGCGTCCGCCACAGCAGGTAGCCCAGGCCGAGTGCAACCCACACCGCGCCGACGATCATCGCGCTCGGCTCCAGGCTGAACCACAGCGCCACGTTCACCGCCACCCCGAG
>JAEWJG010000393.1 GCA_023386675.1 Actinomycetes bacterium | reverse complement strand
GACGTGGCTTGTTCTGACTCATCACAGAGCGAATCGTAACAACATCGGCTATGCCCCTCGCTCCCTCACGAGCGCGCCGAGAGCGACCCGGTCGGGCTTCCCGCTCGCCAGCCGCGGCAGCCGGCCGACCTGGAGCACGCGTGCCGGAGCGGCAGCGCGCCCGAGCTCGTCGGCCACAGCCTCCCTCACCCCCTCCAATGACAGGCGCGGCTCACCCTCTGTGACGACCACGGGGACCTGGCCCCACCGCTCGTCGTCAGCGCCCACCACGACGGCCTGGCCGAACCCCGGAAGACGCTGCACCGTTCGCTCGACGGCGTCCAGCAGCACCTTCTCGCCGCCCGAGATGATGACGTTGTCCGACCGCCCCAGCACCGTGATCCGGCCATCAGCGGACACCCGACCCAGGTCTCCGGTGCGATACCACCGCGTCCCGGCGTCCTCGTGGAAGGCCGCCGCCGTCCGCTCCGGGTCGCCGAGATACCCCTCGGCGAGCGTCGGCCCGGCGATCTCGAGCAACCCGTCGCTCTCGCGGACGACGGTGGTCCCGATCGGCATGCCGTCGTACACGCAGCCCCCGGCCGTCTCGCTCGACCCGTAGGTGGCGATGACGCGCGCGCCGAGCGCTTCGGCCCGCTCGCGCAGCTCCGCCGGTACGGCCTGGCCGCCGATGAGGATGCCGTCGAACCGCCGAAGGGCCTCGGCGACAGCTCGCGACCCGCCCTCCGCGCCTTCTACCAACCGTGAAAGTTGCACCGGCACCAGGGAGGTGTAGCGGAGGTCGTGGACCAATTCGCCAGCCGCGGCGGCGAAGCGCTCAGCGTCGAAGTGTCCGCTCCCGTAGTAGACGGGCTCCGTCTCCGCGGCCAGCGACCGCACGAGCACCTGCGCCCCTGCGACGTAATGCGCAGCAAGCGCAAGCACCCACTGGCCCTGCCCACCCATCGCGCCTGCCGACGCCGCCGCACTCGCCAGCAGCGCGTCCGTCGACAGCGCCACACGTTTCGGCACCCCGGTCGACCCCGAGGTCTCGATCACCAGAGCGACGTTCTGAGCGACGCTGTCGTGCTCGTCACGCCCGCCCGCCGTACGACCAATGTCCCCGCGAGCAACGTCCCCACGCGGCACCACCGCCGGACCAACACCCGTCAGCGCCTCCCGCAGTGCGGCGAAGACCTCATCGGGCCGACCCGCATCGACGACCTTCAGCGTTCGCGTCATAGCCCGGCCTCAGTACTGCCAGGGGAACGGCGACCAGTCGGGCTCCCGCTTCTCGAGGAACGCGTCCCGCCCCTCCACCGCCTCATCCGTGCCGTACGCCAACCGGGTCGCCTCCCCCGCGAAGACCTGCTGCCCCACCATCCCGTCGTCGACCGCGTTGAAGGCGAACTTGAGCATCCGGATGGCCGTCGGCGATTTCGTCAGGATCTCGTTCGCCCACTCCAGCGCCACCGTCTCCAGCTGGTCGTGCGGCACCACGGCGTTGACCGCGCCCATCTCGTATGCGCGCTGCGCCGAGTACTCCCGTGCCAGGAAGAACACCTCGCGCCCGAACTTCTGACCGACCTGCCGGGCGAAGTACGCGGACCCGTACCCACCGTCGAACGACCCCACGTCGGCGTCCGTCTGCTTGAACCGCCCGTGCTCCGCGCTAGCGATCGTCAGGTCGCAGACGACGTGGAGCGAGTGACCGCCGCCGGCGGCCCATCCCGGCACTACGGCGATCACGACCTTCGGCATGAACCGGATGAGGCGCTGCACCTCGAGGATGTGCAGGCGGCCACTCCGCGCCACGTCGATGCCCGACGCGGTCTCGCCCTCCGCGTACTTGTAGCCGTCTCGCCCGCGGATGCGCTGGTCCCCGCCGGAGCAGAACGCCCATCCGCCGTCCTTCGGGCTCGGGCCGTTGCCGGTCAGCAGCACGACACCGATCCGCGGGTTCGTGCGGGCGTCTTCCAGCGCCGCATACAGCTCGTCGACCGTGTGGGGGCGGAAGGCGTTGCGCACCTCGGGCCGATTGAACGCGACGCGCGCAATCCGCCCCGAGACATCGTGGTGATAGGTGATGTCGGTCAGTTGGCCGAAACCGGGGACCTCACGCCACGCGCCGGGGTCGAAGAGTTCTGAGACGTCCGCTTGCATGGATCCAGCCTACGGTTCGCCCTCTCGCCCGCCCCGGCGCGTGCCAAACTTGTGGAATGCTGCCGGACCTCGCCGACCTGTTAGCAACTCTCCGGGTCGTCTCTCTGCCGATGACGACCCGCTTCCGAGGCATCACCGTGCGGGAGGCGGCACTGTTCGAGGGTCCGCAGGGCTGGACGGAGTTCTCGCCGTTCACCGAGTACGACGATGCCGAGTCCGCAGCCTGGCTGCATGGCGCCATCGACTTCGGCTGGCGTCCCGCCCCCTCCCCTCTGCGAGACCGGATTCCGGTGAACGCGACGATCCCAGCGGTCGACGCCGCCGACGTGCCGGCCGTGCTCGCCCGCTACCCCGGCGCGCGGACCGCGAAGGTCAAGGTGGCCGAGCCGGGCCAGACCCTGTCGGACGACATCGCCCGCGTGCGCGCTGTGCGCGAGACGATCGGCCCCGAGGGGCGCGTGCGGATCGACGCCAATGCGCTCTGGAATCTGGATGAAGCCGAGCACGCCATCCACGCGCTAGCGACCTTCGACCTCGAGTACGTCGAACAGCCGTGCGTCACGGTCGACGAGCTCGCGGAACTGCGCAAGCGCATCCACTACATGGGCATCCCCATCGCCGCGGACGAGAGCGTGCGAAAGGCCGCCGATCCCCTCGCCGTGGCGCGGGCGGGAGCCGCGGACGTCGTCGTCGTCAAAGCGCAGCCGCTCGGAGGCGTGCACGCGGCGCTGCGGATCGTCGCCGACGCCGGTCTCCCCGCCGTCGTGTCGAGTGCGATCGACACCTCCGTGGGCATCGCCATGGGAGCGCACCTGGCCGCGGCGCTCCCGGAGCTCGAGTTCGACTGCGGGCTGGGGACGGTCGCGATGTTCGTCGACGACGTCGCCGACGAACCACTCAGGCCCGAGAGCGGCAGCATCCCGGTGGTCCGGCCGACGGTGTCCGGCAAGCGGCTTGATGCGCTTGCCGCGGACGGCGAACGCGCCGACTGGTGGCGCGAGCGGGTCGTCCGGTGCCACCGTGTTCTCGAACGTTCGCTGGCGCTCTGACCCGACTCAGGCGTACAGGCTCTCCGGCACGTCGAGGCCGTAGATCGCGCGGCCCGAGTTCCAGATGGCGGCGCACGCGGCACGCAGCAGGTTCGTGCGGTCGTTCCCTTCGGACACGATGCGCACCTCGTTCCCGTCGATCGCGACCGTCGCATCCCCGACGCTGACCGCGCCCGACTTCGCCACCCGCGTCTCGGGGTACGGCTCGCTGAGCCCGCGGAGGTCGCTCAGGATGTACGTCGGGCGCGCGTCCGCCTCCGCCGAGAGCAGCTGCTTGCCGCCGTCGATCCCGGTCAGCACGAGCACCGATTCGATCCCGGCCCGATTCGCGCCGAGGATGTCCGTGTCGAGCCTGTCCCCGATGAAGAGGGGCTTGCTGGCGCCGAATCGCGCGACGGCCTCGTCGAAGATGGCACGCTCCGGCTTGCCCGCGACGAGCGGCAGCCGGCCGACAGCAGTGTGGACGGCGGACACGAGCGTGCCGTTACCGGGAGCGATGCCGCGCGCGACCGGGATCGTCCAGTCGGTGTTGGTCGCGATCCACGGACGCTCGGTGTCGCTGCGGCCCTGGAGGGCGAACGATGCCTCAGCCAGCTCCGCCCACCCGATCTCCGGGGAGAAGCCCTGGATGACTGCGGCCGGGTCGTCCTCGGCAGAGCGCGTGACCGAGAAGCCCGCTTTCTGCACCTCGTCGACGAGCCCGTCCCCGCCGACGACGAGGATGCTCGCGCCGGCGGGAACGTGCTGGGCCAGCAGCCGCACGGCCGCCTGCGGCGACGTGACCACATCGGCCGGCTGGACGTGGAGTCCGAGCTCGGTGAGGTGCTCGGCAACCGTCGCATCCGTGCGGGACGCGTTGTTGGTGATGTAACCGACCCGGATGGTTTCAGCAGTCGCGTTCAAGCTCTCGACCGCGTGAGGGATGGCGTCCGGGCCCTTGTAGACGACGCCGTCGAGGTCGGCGAGCACGAGGTCGACACCGTCGAGCGGCGTCCGCGCGTCAGTGTTCCGGCGAAACAGCGCCATCGTGCGCGTCTCCCTCTCCGTCGTGGTCTACGTGCTCCTCGTCCTCGGGCCGGTCGGCGACAACGTCGACCTGGCCCTCGTCCTCGTCGGAATCGGCGTCGGCCCCGTCCTCATCGGAGTCTGCGTCGGCGTTGGCGTCGACCTCGTCGGCCCCGTCCTCGACGGAGTCCGCGTCGGGGTCGGCGTCGTTCTGGTCCTCATCC
>JAEWJG010000304.1 GCA_023386675.1 Actinomycetes bacterium | reverse complement strand
CTGTCGTCGCCGGAGGCGTTCTCGACCACGACGATCTCGAGCCGGTCGGCGGGCCAGTCGAGCCGGCCGAGGTGCTCGATGGCGGTCAGCGTGTCGTCGGTTCCCCGGAAGTTCACGAGGACGACGGAGACGACTCCGGGGCGCGTGGTGGGCATGCGTTCCTTTCGCTGGCGGATGCGCCCGCCAGCCTACCAAGCGGCCATTCGAGACGCCCGGGAACGGCGACCCGCTAGGCTGGTGCCGCCGTCCGACCGCCGACCCGTGAGGCCACACCATGAGTTCTGCCCCCGTCGCCGTGCCCGCGCGCCGGCCGACCTGGCGGACCCTGCTCGCACCCGTCCTGCTCGTGATCGCGTCGCTCCTCGTCGGCATCGTGCACGTGCCGCAGCACAAGACGCTCTCGCCGATCGACGAGTACCAGTACGTCGACTACCTCGCGAAGGTGCCCACCCAGGGCGTCGTCCATCGCGGCGAGGAAGCCGGCCTCTACGCCCGCACGCAGCTCGGCTGCCGCGGGCTCCGCCTGCTCGCTCCGAGCCCGGACGACCGGTGCTCTCGCGCTGTCGCCGCGGATGACGGGCGCTTCCCGATCGACGGCAAGACCTCGGCCGACATCTACAGCCCGGCCTACTTCGTGATCACCTGGGTGCTCGCGCAGCCGCTCACCTGGTTCGGCGTCGATCTGACCGACGCCGGCCGCTTCGTCGGCGCGCTGTGGCTCGCCGCGGCCGCACTGCTCATGTTCTCCGCACTGCGCCGGCTGCGACTCCCGACCTGGGGAGCGTTCGGCGCCGTCCTGCTCATCGTCGGCTCGCTGCCCGCGTACTGGTCGAACACCTACGTCAGCACGGATGCGACGGCGCTGCCCGCGGGTGCGCTCATGCTCTTCCTGGCGACGCTGGTGGATCTGCGCGGCCGCGGCATCCTGTGGTTCTCGCTCGGCGCGGCGTTCGTCACCCTGCTCAAGGTGCAGAATCTCGCGGCGGTCGCCGCCGCGGTGATCTTCCTCGTCCTCCGGGCCGCCGTCCCGGCATTCCGCGAGCGTGCCGCACGCTGGTCATGGATCGGGGCGTTCTTCCGCGACCGCCGCACGATCGCCGCGATCGTCGGCCTCGCGTCCGCGTTCGTCATCCAGCTCGCGTGGCTGGCCGTGCGATCGGCCATCGCCGTCGGCCCGGCCCCTGCGCTCGATGCGACGCCTCCCCCGCTCGGCCTCACCCAGCTGATCTCGCAGGCCGGGTCGTTCCTCGGCGGCGCGGCGGGCGGCGTCGGCGACACCGGGACGGTGCTCCGCGGGCAGGGACTCGTCATCCAGCTCGTGACCACCTGGCTCGCCATCGCGGGCGTCCTCGGACTGCTCATCGTGTCCCGCTGGGGTCGCCGCAAGGCCGCGATCGCGCTCGCCACGTTCATCGCCGTCGTGCTGTCGGCACCGCTGCTCACGATCGTGACCCAGCTGTCGCTCGGCACCTACCCGTTCCCGCTGCCGTCCCGCTACGGCATCTCACTGCTGCCGTTCTCGCTGGCGTGCGCCGCGCTGCTGTTCCCGAAGCGACGGGTGCCGTTGGGCATCCTCACCGGGCTCGGCGTCGTCGTCTACGCGGCGTCGCTCGTCCTCCCCGCGGGCTGAACCCCGACCGGAGTCAGGGCGCCACCCACGGCGGCGCCTGCGTGGCGATCGCATTCGCCTCGGGGTCGCAGAGGTACTCGTAGATCCCGTCGAGCGCCGCCTCCCAGTCGGAGTGGTGCTCGTCGATCGTCTCCTCGCCGGCCGCGGCGATGCGGCGGCGGGTCTCCGCATCCCGGACCAGCTCGTCCAGCGCCGCCACGACCTCCTCGTAGGTCATCATCGAGGTGCGCGCGTTGACGCCCGGCTCGAACAGCCAGCGGAACCACGGAGAGTCCGGCACCACCATCGCCACGCCGCTCGCCATCAGCTCGAGCGGCAGGTACGACGGGTGACGCGAGATCTGCAGCGTGATGCCGATGTCCGTCTCGCGGTAGAGGCGTCCGGTGGCGCGGTAGTCGAGCAGCCCGAGGTCGATGAAGTCGGCGCTCGGCGGCAGGTACTTGGCGCCGGCCGCGACGATCCGCACCCGGTCGCCGTGCCGGCGCTTGATCTCGCTCAGTGCGGCGTAGACCAGCTCCCAGCAGTTGCGGAAGTGGTCGCGGGCGTAGGCGAAGATCGTCACCGGGTCGTCCGGCCCGGGCTCCGTGCGCCCCTCGCCGTGGAACACCGCGCGGTCCACCGCCGGCTCGAAGTAGGTCGCCGTGCCGCCGTAGCCGCCTGCGTAGATGTCGTGCATGCTGCGCGTGTTGCAGATCCCGTACAGCCCCAGCCGGTAGGTCTGCTCCGTCATCGCGAACATCGTGCTGGCCGGGTAGAACGAGGGCTCGTAGTCCTGGATGAGGTAGAACTTGCGGGGCGTGCCCGGCAGCTTCGCCACATCCCGGGCGGTGAGCCAGAACGTCGCGATGGCGGCGTCGGCGGCAGGCACCGCCGCGAGGCCCTCGTCGGTGCCGTAGTAGTTGCTCACCTCGGAACCCGCCAGGCCCGGGAAGGCGGCGACGATGGCCGACTCGTAGAACTCGTCCGCCGGGTGGCCGTTCACCAGGAACCGGTTGAGCACACCGTGCTCGCGCGCCAGCTTGTCGGCGATGCGCAGCGTCGTGTTCACGCCGCCGAAGAACGGCAGGTCGAAGCCGGGGAGAAGCCAGTTGATCGTGCGGACCTCGTGCCGCCCGACGGTCGCGGCGTGCGTCTCGACGACACGCTCCACCTCCTCGGCGGTGATGCTCGCGAGCGGCAGCAGGGCCGTCGCGTCCTCCGAGATCGTGGACTGCTGCGCATCCGACTTCCACGGTCGGCCGAGGCCGGCCATGGTCAGCTCGAGCGGCGACGGGTCGTCGACGGAGGCGAAGCGCGGCACCTCGACGAGCCGGCAGACGTTCGGCGAGATGTACGGATCCCCCGCGGCGAGCCACGGCTGGTAGCGCCAGTAGCTGGCGAAGGAGTCGGGGGGGGGGG
>JAEWJG010000292.1 GCA_023386675.1 Actinomycetes bacterium | reverse complement strand
GGCGAGCTCCTGCGCCCGCAGGATCGCCGCCCGGCGCTCGGCGCGCGTCGTCAGCAGCGGCGCGGAGTGGGACGTGTCGTGCGGGTCGGAGCCGGCCGGCGCAGCAGGGGCAGCACCGACGGGCGCGGCCTCCCCCGGCGCGCCGAACACGGTCGTCGGCCACATCGCCCCGAGCCAGGCCGCGTGCAGGTGCGAGTCGTTGATGCCGGGGAGGACCGCGCGGCCGTCGAGGTCGACCACCCGCGTCCTCCGGCCGATCGTCGCCTCCACCTCGGCGTCCGTGCCGACGCGCAGGATGCGGCCGTGGCGGACGGCGATGGCGGCGGCCGTGGTGTCGTCGTCGTCGAGCGTGTGCACGACGCCGCCGCGGAGGACGAGGTCGGCACTCGGATCGGGGGCGGGCTGCACGGGTCCTCCTGGTGGGTCTGCACCGGAGCGGACGACCTCGTCGGCTCTGGCTATTTTGGTCAACGTATGTAGAATAACCCATAGCGACGCCTTCCGCGCGTCCGAGATCCTGGAGCCTTCGATGACGATCCCCAGCACCATCCCGGCGACCCCGGAGTCCGCCTCCGGCCGCCCGGCCACCACCCGCGCCGCCGTCCTCACCGCCCACAACGAACCGCTCGACCTGCAGGAGCTCCCCCTGCCCGAGACGCTCGAGCCCGGCGCGGCCCTGGTGCGCATCTCGTGCACCACCCTGTGCGGCACCGACATCGAGATCTGGTCGGGCGCGATGAGCCTCCCCGGGATGCTGCCGATGGTCCTCGGCCACGAGATGGTCGGCGAGGTGGTCGCGGTCGGCGACGGCGCCCACGACACGCTCGGCCGCCCGGTGCGCCCCGGCGACCGCATCGGCTGGTCGGAGTCCACCTGCGGCGCGTGCTTCGGCTGCACCGTGCTCCGGCAGCCCGTGCACTGCTCCCACCGGGGGTACGGCTTCCTGCAGCGCTCCGACGTCCCGCCGTTCGCGACGGCCGGACTCGCGGACTACGCCTACGTCACGCCCGGCGCGGCGAAGCTGATCCTCCCGGATGAGGTGAAAGACACCTGGGCCTCCATGGCCGGCTGCGCCGCCAAGACCGTGCTCCGTGCCTTCGATCGCGCCGGCGGCGTCCGCCCGGGCTCCCGCGTCGTCGTCCAGGGCTCGGGCGCGCTGGGGATCTTCGCCACCGCGGTCGCCGCCCTCTCCGGTGCCGGCACGGTCATCACCGTCGGCGCTCCGGCCGACCGGCTCGCCGCCGCCCGCCGCTTCGGCGCTGACGCGGTGGTCGACATCGCCGGAGGATCCGAGGCCACGGTCGCGCGCGTCCTGGAGCTCACCGACGGCCAGGGGGCCGACCTCGTCATCGACCTCGCCGGCGCTCCGAGCGTCGGTCCGGAGGCGGTCGCCATGGCCGCGCAGCGCGGCACGTTCGTGGTGGTCGGCTCGACCAGCCCGGCCGGAGAGGCCGTCCCGCTCAGCACCATCATGGGCAAGGAGCTGACCGTGGTCGGCTCGCTGAACGGCGACATCGGCGACTACGCCCGCGCCATCGAGTTCTTCCGGGTCTTCGCCGACCGGATGCCGTGGGACGAGTTGTTCAGCGCTCCCGTCGGCCTCGCGGAAGCCTCGGCGAAGGTCGCCAGCATGGCGGCGCTGGGCGAGATCAAGGCCGTCATCGACCCCCGGATCGGCTGAGAGGACGACACCATGACCATCGCACGGATCCCTTCCCGCCCGCTCGGCTCCTCCGGCATCGAGGCCGGCGTGCTCTCCCTCGGCTCCTGGCACACCTACGACCGGATGGACTTCGCCGACGCGGTCGAGCTGGTCTCGTTCGCCGTCGACCACGGCGTCACCCTGTTCGACGTGGGCGTCTACGGCTTCCGCGGGATGCAGCCGCCGGTGTTCACGGACGTGCTGTTCTCGGCCATCGTGCGCGCCGCCGGCCTCCGCCGCGACAGCTACCTGCTCTCCGAGAAGCTGTGGCTCGAGGGCTACGGCGCGGGCGGGTTCCGTCCGCAGCTCGAGCACGCGCTGTTCCGCGTCGGCTCCGACTACGCCGACCTGGTGATCCTCGGCGACCTGCGCCGGGACGACCTGGAGCTCCGCGACCTCGTGCTCGACCTCGCCGGACTGACCGAGGCCGGCCTGATCCGCGCCTGGGGCGTCAACAACTGGTCGGCCGCGAACATCCAGTCGCTGCTCGACATCGCGGCCGCCGAGGGCGTCCCGGGTCCGGTGATCGCGCAGCTGAAGTACAGCGTCGCCCGCCGCTCCATCCCGGACGGCGCGCCGTTCGCCCGCCTCTGGGAGCAGGGTCTGGCGATGCAGGCGTCCGACGTCATGGAGGGCGGCATCCTCGCCGGGAACGTCAGCCCGGGCCGCGAGGTGGGACGCGACCCCGGCGCCGTGCGGGAGCGCATCGTCGCCGACGTGCCCGCGTTCGCGGCGCTTGCCGCCGAGCTGGAGACCACCCCGGCGCAGCTGGCGGTCGCGTTCACGCTGACCCATCCCGCGACCGCCACCACCCTGTTCGGCGCGAGCCGGCTGGAGCAGCTCACGAGCAACCTCGACGCCGTCGCGCTGGTCGACCGTGTCGGCGCCGACACCATCCGCTCCCGGGTGGAGCCGTTCTGGGCCGACCGCGACGTGGTCGACCCCGCCGGCCCCTGACCCGGACTCGCCACGCCCGGACTCGTACGCCGGACTCGCACGCCCGCAGTCCCTCGCAGACAGACAGAAGGAGACCCATGATCCCCGTCCCGTTCGACGACGAGCTGGCACCCGTGCTGGAGGCGATGGCCGCCGACCCGCAGCCTCCGCTCTCTCGCGAGTCCATCCCTGCCGGCCGCGACAGCGCCGCGACGCTCTTCCCCTCCGCCGAGCAGGTCATCGGAGAGCTCCCCATCGACGCGGAGGACCGGATCATCCCCGGTCCGGCGGGCGCGCCCGACCTCGAGGTGACGATCCTCACCCCGCGCGGGCACGACCGCACGCGGCCGGCGCTGCCGGTGCTCTACAACATCCACGGCGGCGGGATGGTCGTGGGCCACCGCAGCTGGGAGACCGGCCGCCTGGTGCAGCTCGTCGACGAGCTCGGCGTCATCGCCGTGAATGTGGAGTACCGGCTGGCGCCCGAGAACCCCTACCCCGCCGGGGTGGAGGACTGCTACGCCGGCATCGTCTGGCTGGCGGAGCACGCCGCCGAGCTCGGGGCCGACCCGGAGCGCATCGTCGTCATGGGCGGCAGCGCGGGCGGCGGCTTCTCGGCCGCTGTCGCACTGCTCGCCCGCGACCGCGGCGGCCCGACGCTTGCGGGACAGCTGCTGCTGTGCCCGATGATCGACAACACCAACACGACGGTCTCCAGCCGCCAGTACGCGGGCATCGGCACCTGGACGCGCGAGGCCAACCTGCTGGCGTGGGAGTGCGTGCTCGGTGAGGAGCTGGCCTTCAGCGAAGAGGCGCCGCAGTACGCCGCGCCGACGCGCGCCACCGATCTCTCCGGCCTCCCGCACGCGTACATCGAGGTGGGCGCCGCCGAGCCGTTCCGGGATGAGGACGTCGAGTACGCCTCCCGGATCTGGGCGGTCGGCGGCCAGGCGGAGCTGCACGTCTGGTCGGGAGGCTTCCACGGCTTCGACATGTACGCCCCGGGCAGCGAGCTCGCCCGGGCGGCCCTGGACGCGCGGTTCTCGTGGCTGCGCCGCGTGCTGGGGCTCGCGGGGCGGTGAGGGGCATGGCACCGCGGCCGGTCCCGTACGACCCGGAGCTGGAGCCGGGGCTCGCCGCGTTCCTCGACCTGGTGGAGCGGATCCCGCTGCGCGAGGACACCATCCTGGCCAATCGAGATCACTTCGCCACGATCATCGCACCGATGGAGGAGCAGACGGCGGGGCTGCCGGTCGAGTGGGAGGACCGGTTCGTCCCCGGCCCTGCCGGCTCGCCGGACGTGACCGTGACGGTGGTGCGGCCCTCCGGTCACGACGCGGCGTCGGCGTCGCCCGCACCCGCCGTGCTCGGCATCCACGGCGGTGGACAGGTGCTCGGCACGCGGTTCTTCGGCACCCCCGAGCTGATCGACCTGGCGGTGCGGTACGGGATGGTCGGCGTCGCCGTCGAGTACCGTCTGCATCCGGAAGCCCAGGAAGCGCACGGTCCGTCCGCGCGCGGCACGGCCGGTGCGGAGGACTGCTACGCAGCGCTGCTCTGGCTGGCCGGGCACGCCGCCGAACTCGGGGTGGATGCCGAGCGCATCCTGGTCTCGGGTGCGAGCGCCGGCGGCGGCCTGTCGGCCTCTGTCGCGCTGATGGCACGCGACCGCAGCGGCCCGCGGCTCGCCGGCCAGCTGCTGAACTGCCCGATGCTCGACGACCGCAACGAGACGCCCTCGGCGCAGCAGTACGACGGGATCGGCGCGTGGGACCGCAACAACAACGACACCGCGTGGGACGCGATTCTCGGCCCCGACCGGTTCTCCGACCGCGTCTCGCCCTACGCCGCGCCCGCCCGCGCCCGCGACCTCTCCGGGCTGCCGCCGGCGTACATCGAGGTGGGCGGCGCCGAGGTGTTCCGCGACGAGGCCGTCGCGTACGCGTCCCGCATCTGGGCCACCGGCGGCGAGGCGGAGCTGCACGTGTGGAGCGGCGCCTACCACGGCTTCTCCGGCTTCTCCCCCGACGCCGTGGTGTCGCGCGCGGCCGTGGAAGCGCGGGACAGCTGGCTCCGCCGCACCCTCCGGCTGCGGTGAGCATCCCGGTCGCGGTGCCGCGGATGAGCGTGCGGCGCAGCATCCTGGTGCTCGGCGTGCTTGAGGCGTTCGGGCCCCTGTCGATGGACCTCTACCTGCCGCAGCTGCCGCAGCTCGCGTCCTCGCTCCGGACCAGCGACGCCCTGGCCCAGCTGACGATGTCCGTGTGCATGATCGGCCTGGGGCTGGGGCAGCTGGTCGCCGGCCCGCTGTCGGACCGGTTCGGACGGCGGCGCCCGCTGCTCATCGGGGTGGCGCTGTTCACGGTGTTCTCGGTGGTCTGCGTCGTCGCCCCGACCGTGCAGATCCTTCTGGTGGCCCGGCTGTTGCAGGGGCTCTCCGGATCGGCGGGCCTCGTCATCACGATGGCCGTCGCGCGGGACATGTACAGCGGAGCCGAGCTCTCCAGGATGCTCTCGCTGCTGACGCTGGTGAGCGCGTCGGCGCCCATCGTCGCGCCGGTCGCAGGCGGCGCGCTCGCGCTCGTCATGGACTGGCGCGGCGTCTTCCTGGTGCTGACCGCCGCCGGCGTCGCGCTGTTCCTGCTCGGACTGTTCGGGCTCAAGGAGACGCTGCCCGCCGCCGCCCGCCACCGCGGCGGCGTCCGCGTGCTGGCCGGGCATTTCCGTACGCTGAGCGGCGATCCGGTGTTCGTGCTCGTCATGCTCGCGGCGGCGGCCGGCGGGACCGCGTTCTTCGCGTACCTTTCGATGTCGAGCTTCGTGCTGCAGGACCAGTTCGGCCTCAGCCCGCAGCTGTTCAGCCTCTGCTTCGCCGGCAACGCCCTGGCGAATCTGCTCGGCGCTCAGCTCAGCCGGGTGCTCGTCCGCCGCGCCGGACCGGAGCGGCTGTATCTGTGGGGACAACTGCTGTCGCTGGCCGCGGCCGGGATGCTGCTCGCGGCGGTGCTGCTCGGCTGGGGGCTTCCCGGCGTGGTGGCGGTGCTGCCGTGCTGGCTGTTCGCCTCGGGGCTGGGCGGACCGAACGGCACGGCCCTCGCGCTGGGCGCGCATTCCGCGCGAGCGGGGACGGCCGCCGCCGTCCTCGGGACCGTCACGTTCACCGTCGGACCGATCGTCGGTCCGCTGGCCGCGCTCGGCGGCGCCTCGGCGGCGGCGATGTCCGTGACGATCGCCTGCGCCTCCGCGGCGGCGGCGGTGCTGGCG
>JAEWJG010000287.1 GCA_023386675.1 Actinomycetes bacterium | reverse complement strand
GGCGAGCTCGACGCGCACACCCCGTGGACCGGGTCCCGCGCCCGCTACGCCGGCCCGGCCGGCCCGCTCGCCGCGCTCCTCGCGGAGCTCGCCGCCGTGACCGACGGCGTCCGCCTGCATCCCGCCGTCCTCGACGTCGACCTGCCCGAGCTGGCGTTCGCCGTCCTCCCACTGCTGCGCGAGACCACCGCGCTCGCCGCATCCCATCCCGGAGGGACGCTGCGCGACGCGTTCGGTCTCCCCGCCGCCGTCAACCGCTACCAGGAGTCCGCATGACCGGCCCGACCGTCCTCCGCTTCGGCGTCTTCTTCCAGGGCGTCAACTTCTCCACCGTCTGGACCGAGCCCGAGAGCGGTTCCCAGACCGACTTCGAGTCCTTCCGGCGGGTCGCGCAGACCGCCGAGCGCGGCCTGTTCTCCGCGTTCTTCCTCGGCGAGGGCCTGCGCCTCCGCGAGCACCTCGGCGCCCTGCACCAGCTGGATGTGGCCGGTCGCCCGGACGCGCAGACGCAGCTCGCCGCGCTCGCCGCGGTGACCGAGCGCATCGGCCTCGTCGCCACCCAGAACACCACCTACAACGACCCGCTCGACCTGGCGCACCGGCTGGCGAGCCTCGACCTGCTCTCCGGGGGCCGCGCGGCGTGGAACGTGGTGACCACCGACAACGCGTGGACCGGCGAGAACTTCCGCCGCGGCGGCTACCTCGACCACGCCGACCGCTACCGCCACGCCGAAGCCGTCGTCGTCGCCGCGAAGCAGCTGTGGGACGCGTGGGATGCCGAGATCGCCGACTCGGCCGCCGCAGGCTCGTGGACCGCCGGCACCCCGTCGGAGCTCGTGGAGGTGGACACCGGCCACTACCGCGCGACCGGCCGCAGCCGGCTCCCGCAGAGCCCGCAGGGGCGGCCGGTCATCTTCCAGGCCGGCGACTCCGCCGAGGGCCGCGACTTCGCCGCGCGCCAGGCCGACGTGATCTTCTCGGCGCACAGCGCGTTCGACGACGCGGCCGCGTTCGCCGAGGACATCCGGCAGCGCACGCTCAAGGCGGGACGCCCGGCGGGCGACGTGAAGATCTTCCCCGGCCAGGAGTTCATCCTCGCCGACACCGACGCCGAGGCGGAGGAGAAGGCCCGCTGGGTGCGCCGCGCGCAGGTCACCCCGCAGACCGCGATCGCGTTCCTCGAGAACATCTGGGGCACCGACCTCAGCGCCTACGACCCGGACGGCCCGCTCCCCGCGATCGACCCCGTTCAGGAGGTGTCCGGCGAGACGCGCGGCGCCGGCTTCCGCGCCGCTCAGGCGAAGGCGACCGCCGACGCCTGGCGCGAGCGGGCGGCCGCGGACGGACTCAGCATCCGCGAGCTCGTCATCCGCCTGAACTCGGGCCGCGGCTTCGTCGGCAGCCCGTCGAGCGTCGCCGCCACCCTGCAGCGCTACGCCGACGCGCACGTGGTCGACGGCTTCAACATCACGCCGTGGCTCATCCCGTCGGGACTGGACGACATCGTGGACAGGCTGGTGCCGCTGCTGCAGGAGCGGGGCATCTACCCGACCGGGTACGCGGGCCACACTCTGCGCGAGAACCTCGGACTCGCTCCCGTCGCGCGAACGGAGGAGGCCCGCCGCTCGGCGTGACCGCGATCAGGTGATGGGCACGCTCGCGGCCGGGCGGTCGGCCGTGCCCGTGGTGGGGGACCTCCGGCCGCCGATGGCGCGCCCCACCCGGCGCGACAGCCCGATCGTGGGATGCTCCACGGCCCGGTAGAACCCCTCCGCCGTCAGCAGGACGATGAGCACGACGAGGGGGACGAGCAGCAGCCAGTCCCATCCGCTCGCACCGACCAGCAGCGCAGCGCCGACGAGGATCGGCTCGTGGACCAGGTAGATGCTGAAGGATCGCCTGCCCGCCCACTGCACCGGTCGAGCATCGAGCGATCCGGCGAGCGGCGACCCGAACGCCAGGGCGACGAGCAGTGTGACGCCCACCAGCGAGAGCAGATACCAGCCCGCCTGGGCCGTGCCCCATCCATTGGGCGCGAGCACGCTCGGCGACACCGTGAACAGCAGCGCGCACACGATGATCGGCCACCACACCGTCACGTGAGCGGCGGCCGCGAGGATGCGCTGCCGGTTGAAGGCGAGGAGCATGCCGATCGCGAAGATGGGGATGTACTGCAGCAGGTCGTCGGTCACCCAGGCCGCAGGGAGCGCGTGGCGGACCACCGGGAACCGCGCCGCCGCTGAGACGAGCATCAGGATCGGGATGGCGGCCCACCACCACCGGTGCGCGCGGGTGACGCGGATGGCGAGGAACATCAGCGGCATGAGCAGCGAGAACCAGACCTCCCAGGTGAGCGACCACAGCGGGCTGTTGAGGTTCGAGGTGCCGAACAGCAGGATGCCGTCGTGCCACAGGTTCGCCGGTGTCGGCGGGTGGTGCGAACCGAGCCAGGTCTCGCCGGGATGCCGCGGGATCAGGAGGGCGAGCGCATACGCGAACAGCAGGGACGCCCACACCGGGAGGTAGAGCCGGACAACCCGCCGGCCGTAGTAGGCGAGCGCTGACCGGCCGGTGAGCGGCGCGGTGAGGAACGGCAGCGCCAGCACGAAGCCCGAGAGCACGAAGAAGGTCAGCACGGCCTCGTGGCCGGCGAAGAACAGCCGCAGCGGTGTCGCGTAGAGCCACCACTCGGGAGTGAGCACCCCAGGGTTCGTGTGCTGCACGTAGAGCGCAGAGACGGCCGGCACGATGAGGAGCGCGTGGTACCCCACCACGACGAGGGAGGCGACGCCGCGCAGGCCATCGAGCGACGTGTAGCGCATTTCCTGAGGAACGCTCATGTCTCCTGACCCTAGCGTCGGACTCGACCGGGCGGTCTACCCCGTTCGGGTGACATCCGGAGGCGGCGACGGGATCAGCCGCTGAGGAAGATCACCGAGAGCAGCATCGCGATCACGAACGTGCTGAACACGAACGCGATGATCGTCTGCCCGGTGACGACGCCGCGGCCGGCCGTGGTCAGGATTGTCACATCCGACGACGAGAAGGTCGTCGCGACCTGGGCGGACAGGTAGAAATAGTCGAGGAAGACCGGGGGAGCGGTCCCGGGGAAGCCGAGGCTCTCCGCGGTCGAGTTCAGCCGCGCGTAATGCACGGTGTAGGCGTAGACGGTGACGATCCACGAGGATCCGACGACGAGGAAGGCGAGCACGTTAGCGAGCACGCTGTCGAGCAGGCCCGGCGTCAGCCAGACCGCCGCGACGGCGATCATCGCGAGGATCGACCAGTGCGCGTTGGCGCTGGGCCCGCCGCCGCTGAGGGACGCCTCGACGCGTTGCACCCGGCGCTGCGGCGTCGTAGCGCGCAACCAGACGCGGAGCTCCTCGGCCGTCGCGTGGCGGAAGGTGACGTGCGTGAGCACGAGGTACGTCAGCGAATAGAAGATCCAGAACGCGAACGAGGTGACGACGACCGATCCCCAGGTGAAGCCGAAGGGGCTCACGGCGTCGTAGACGGCGAAGGCGGCGAGGGTCGGCACGACGGCGATCCCGAGGGCGACCAGGTTGCGCCGCGCGTCCCACGCCAGGGAGGGCGTGCGGGACGCGAGGTCGCCACCCGGCTCGCCGGTCACGTCACCGTCGCCGGCAATCGGTCGCGGCCGCCGTTCCCCATGCGCACATCCTGCACCGGCGGGTGGGGGCCGCACCACCGCCGTCGCAGAACCTCTGGCCCAGAGGCTGCAGTCGTGCAATAATCGCTCAGCTCGACTCGGAGCTGAGGGGATTCTCGGGGGGAACCGTGCTGTCGAAGAACCGTGTGAAATCTGCGCGCCTGGGTGCTGCGCTCGCCGTCTCAGCCGCGCTCGTCGCGGGGTTGGTGTGCGCCGCTCCCGCGAGCGCCGTGCCGGCGACCGCGCCCGCGCTGGCGATCGTCGGCTCGGTCTCGGCCCCGAACGGCGGCGACGAGTACGCGACGGTGCCGACGATGGTGATGGATGCATCGCACCACACGCTCTTCGCTCTCGAACAAGGCCACGGGCACAGCAGCATCTCGGTGATCGACACCACATCCGGCACCGTGACCGGCACGCTCGACCTGCCCGGCCTGCCCGCGGTGCCGATCGGACTGGACGGCGACCTCACCCGCGGCCTCCTCTATCTGACGATGATCGACATCAACGCGGGCACGTCGTCGCTCTGGGTGATCGACCCCGCGACCGCCCAGCATGCCGGGACGATCCCGCTCGGCGCCTTCGGGCTCGCCGGCTCGAACGGAACCAGCGGTATCGGGGTCGACACGGCGACCGGGTCGGTCTTCGTGGCCGGGCAGCTGTCGCAGGGCGGCGCCGCGACGCCTGCCCTGCAGGCGCTGTCGGCGGCGCAGATCGCGGATGCCGTGAACGGCGCGGCGGTGACGCCGACGGTGGTCACCCTCCCTGACGCGAACCAGTCGGTCCGGGCCGTCCAGGTGGATTCGGCGGGAGGGCTGGTCTACGCCGCGGGCGAAGGCCTGTGGGATTCCTCGTTGTACGTTCTCGATGCGGCCACGAACGCCTTGACCGCCTCGGTTCCCCTGACCGGCGGGCCAGAATCGCTGGCAGTCGACCCCACGACCGGGACCGCCTACGTGGGTCAGCACCAGCCCACCGGCTTCGGAATCGCCGTCGTGCCGCGCGGCGCATCCACCCCGACCGCGACCATCGCCCTCCCCGCACAGGCCATGTCGCTCGACGTCGACCCGAACGCCGGGACACTCTACGCCGCGCTCGCGGAGCCGTACGAGGGCGGGGCCGTCAACGAACTGCTCGCCATCCGCACGAGTACGACCACGATCGTCGCGAAGGCGGCGCTGCCGGCGCCCGCCGACGTCGCGGTGGACACCACCTCCGGTGTCGTCTACGTCTCGGGCGCGCAGTCCGGCAACACCACCATCCAGGAGATCCGCCTCCTGCAGTCCGGCCGGGTCTTCGGCGCGGACCGTTACACCACCTCCGTCGCCGTCTCGCAGCGCGAGTTCCCCGGCACCGCACCGGTCGTGTTCATCGCCTCCGGAGCGAACTTCCCCGACGCGCTGTCCGCCGGCCCGGCCGCGGCGAAGGGCGGCGGCCCGCTGCTCCTCACCACCCCGGGCGGGCTGACCGCAGAGGTCGCAGCGGAGGTGACGCGCCTGAACCCGACGAAGATCGTGGTCGTCGGCGGCCCCGATTCCGTCTCCGACGCCGTGCTCGGCCAGCTCCGCTCTGCGGCGTCCGGCGCCACGGTCTCCCGCGAGGCGGGGAGCGACCGCTTCCTCACCTCGCGGACGGTCGTCTCGCAGGCGTTCACCACCGCAGACACCGTCTACCTCGCCTCGGGTGCGAACTTCCCCGACGCCCTGGCGGCTGGAGGCGCCGCCGGGGCACAGGGGGCGCCCCTCCTGCTCGTGAACGGTTACGCGGGCGCCGTCGACGCGCCGACCGCGGCGCTGCTCGCGTCGCTGAAGGCGAAGAACGTGGAGTTGGTGGGCGGGACGGCCGTGCTCTCCGCCGGGATCGCGACCTCTCTCGCGCAGAAGGGCTACACCGTCGGGCGGCTCGCCGGCTCCGACCGCTACGCCACCGCGCAGGCGGTCGACGAGCACGCGTACACGCATGCGACGACCGCCCTCCTCGCGACCGGTTTCGGCTATCCCGACGCCCTGTCCGCGACCACCCTCGCCGCCACCACGTCCGCACCCCTCTATCTGGCGCCGGGCGGCTGTGTGCCCCGCGGCGTGCTCGCCGACCTCGCACGGCTCGGCGTGGGGACGGTCACCCTGATCGGCGGCCCGAGCGTGCTCAGCGCCGAGGTCTCCTCCCTCACGGCCTGCAGCTGGTAGGCGAGACGGTTCGCTGTCTTCCCGACCCCTCCCCTCCGGTGCGATAGTCCCAGCGATCGCATGTGCGGTCGAGCGAGAGGAGTGGAAGATGACAGACAAGAATCTGGTGCTCGTCGTCGGTGCCTACAGCGATGAGAGCGCGGCGCAGGCGGACTACGCGTCCCTGAAGGCGGATCAGGCGGCCGGTCAGTTCGACATCGTCGGCGCCGTCGTCATGAGCCGCGACGCGGACGGCAAGGTCGACGTGAAGGAGCACGAGTCCGGGAAGGTGGGGAAGGGGGCCGCCTGGGGCGCCGGAGCGGGCGTCGTCGTCGGCCTGTTCGCACCCCCGCTGCTGGCGGCGACCGCCGTCGGGGCCGGCATCGGCGCGGTGATCGGCGCGTTCCGCAAGCGTCACGAGGAGAAGGCGATCGGGGTCGACGTCGACGAGTACCTCCCGAAGGGGTCGTCCGCCGTCGTCGCGGTGGTCGACGACCAGTGGGCCGATCGCGTCGAGAACGCCCTCGTGAAGTCGGACAAGCGCATCTCGAAGGCGATCGACTCCGGCGACTACGAGGAGCTGCAGAAGGCCATCGCGAAGTCCGAGGCGGATGTGGAGAAGGCGTCGTCCTGAGACGGCTCCGATCCGGGGCGGGCGGTCGTCAGGCGGCGACGACCGCCGCCTCCTCCGCGGGCGTCGCCGCGACCGTGTCGTCGGCCGCCCGGCGGCGCCGGACGGTCAGCAGGTGGCTCACGCCGATCAGTCCCAGGCCGGCCGTCGCCCAGAGCGCGAGTCGCAGCCCGTCGAAGCCGAACGCCTGGCCGGGGAAGTAGGTCAGCGCGCGGACGGCGTCCAGCCAGGCGGCTCCGTTCCAGAACGTGTTGAGCCCGGCGAAGAACGCCGGCATGAGGTTCTGCGGGAAGATGCCGCCGCTGCTCGTCACGTTGAGCATCACGAACAAGAGCGTGAGCGCCGGCGTGGTCCAGCGTCCGATCAGCGGATGCAGCCCGACGCCGATCGTGACGATGCCGAACACGTAGAGCGAGGCGAGCAGCCAGATGCTCCACTCGTTGCCGTTCAGCACGTGGAAGAGCGGACCGGCGACGACCGAGCAGAGCCCGGCGACGAGGATCGACGAGGCGGCCGACACCGCGATGCGCCACCCGATCGCGAGCTTGGCCGTCACGGCCGCGATGGCGATCGCGCTGGAGTAGCCGCCGACGCTCAGAGCCACCATGAGGAAGAAAAGGCCCTGCCCGGTGCCGTCGTCGGCGGGCACCGGCCGGACGTCGTCGATCGTGACGGGCAGGTGCTGCCGATAGGCGATCGGGAGGAACAGCTTCTCGGCCGCGGACGCCTCCGTCTCCGACGAGGCGGTGGAGATGTGGATGACGGCC
The DNA here is from genome assembly GCA_023386675.1 of Actinomycetes bacterium. Classification (GTDB taxonomy): domain Bacteria; phylum Actinomycetota; class Actinomycetes; order Actinomycetales; family Microbacteriaceae; genus Leifsonia. The sequence continues at coordinate 18,847 of JAEWJG010000287.1, read as the reverse complement.
TGCGTCGTCCCCGGCTCGTACGCCGCGGCGATCGTCCCGTTCGCCAGCTGCTCGCGAGCAGCGGCAGCGGTCGCCACGGTGGTCACGTCGAGCTGGGTGGGCGCCGTGTCGTTCATGGTCTGCGCGAACACCTGCGTCGCCGGCCCCTGTCCCACGATGGCCACGGGGAGGTCGTGTGGCTGCGGCGAGTGGAACGCGCCGAGGTAGGCAAGCGCCATCCCGACCGCGAGGAACAGCGGGATCACGATGTGCGATCCGAGCGCCTTCCAGAAGGCCGCGGGCGGCCAGAACCGCGGGCGAGCGGCCGGGGCGGGAAGGGGCGTGATGCGGTGCGTCGACATGCGGGAGCGTTCCTCTCAAAGTTGCCTAGTGCAACGTAGACGCATCTGTTGCAGAACGCAACTCGGCGATAGACTCGCGCCATGACCCGGGATGCGCGCACAGCCTCCATCGCACGCGTCCAGCGCGAGCTGACCACCATCGGCCGGCGCGGGACCGCCCGGGTGCGGCGCGAGGACGAGGCGCTGTCGACCGTCGACCGGTCCCTGCTCGCGTACATCCGCGAGCATCCGGGATGCCGCGCGGTCGAGATCGCCGCCCACTACCAGCTCAACCGCTCCACGGTCTCCCGGCAGCTGGCGGCGCTCGTCGAGAGCGGCTACGTCGTGAGCGGACCGGAGGAGGGTGCGGGGCGGGGCCAGGCGCTGAGCGTCACCGACCGGGGCGCCGGCGTGCTTGACGCGGCGGATGAGGCGCTGCGCGTCACCATGACCGGGCGGCTGCGCGACTGGAGCGAGTCCGAGATCGCCGCCTTCGCGGGGATGCTCGAACGCTACAACGCCGCCGACGGCGACTGAGCGGTCCCGTCAGGAGCGTCGTCTACCGGCGCCGAAGAGGTAGATCGCGTCCAGCAGGCCGAGGGTGTTGGCGAGCAGCAGCGTCACGAACCAGGGTTTTCTGCCGTTGCGCGCCGCTCGCCACAGGGACGCGCCCTTCCAGGCGACGCTCCAGGCGACCGCGGCGACGAGGATCGCTCGACCGCCCGGAGTGGGGGCGATCGTCTTCCGGTGGTGCTTGTCGGTCATGGTGCGATTCTTCCGCCGTGGCCCGCCCGGCGGAAGGGTCCGTCACCCGCGGCAGTCGCCCGAGCCGGTGTCCGAGTAGCTCAGCGCCGACGCGCTCTGCCCGGCGCAGGCGAGGGCCGGCGTGTACGAGTACGAGTAGCTGTGCGGCTCGAGCGTGAGCTTCATCGTGCCGTAACCCTGGTCGTAGCCGGTGACCACGTTCGGGTTGGCGTAGCTGCCGTCGGCGTTCTTCGCGAGGGTGTCGAGTGCTTCGCCGCCGGTGCCGATGATGAACTCCGGGACGCCGCGCTCGGCGTCGGCCTTGCCGGTCGGGTCCATGGGCTTGAGGTGCGCGTAGGCGTGCTCGTGGCCGTTGAGGACGAGGGTGGCGTGGTGCGCGTAGAGCAGCTTCCACCAGGCGTCGGCCACCTGGCCCTCCTGGCCGCCGGCGCCTGGGGCGGACGCTGCGACGGTGGCGGTGGATGCGGTGGTCGCGCTGAAGGTCGGCTGGTGCCAGTAGGCGACGGTGCACTCCTTCTGATTGGCCTTCAGGTCCTTCGCCAGCCACCGCGTCTCCTGCGCGAGCAGGCCGCCATCGGTCGTCGAGCAGTCGTTCGCGAACGCCGCCGAGTTGCACTCCACGTTCAGGGACACGATGTGCCAGTTGCCGAGGTCGTACGAGTACCAGCCCTGGTGGGCGTCGGTGTCGTCGCCGGCCTGCCCCGCGGTGTTCGGCGTCCCGGACTGGTCGTGTCCGTTGAAATAGGCGAAGTAGCCGTTGCCGTTCTGGGCGGGCTCGTTGTCGCCCTTCTTCGTGTACGGGTAGTACTCGTGGTTGCCCGGTGCCGGGTGCTCGAGGAACTTGAGGCCGCCCCACGCCTGCTCGAACGACGCCTCGAAGTCGCTCAGCTTTCCGACCTGGTACTGCTCGTCGCCCAGCAGGGCGACCGCGTCCGGCTTCATCGCCTCGGCCTGCTTCGCGGTCGCGAACTCCGCGGCGTACCCGCCGAGCGCCGGGCTTCCGCACGTGACCGCGGTCGGGTTGGCGGCGTTGTCGCCGTCGGCGGGCTCGCAGGCGATGTCGCCGACCGCGGCGAGCGTGAATGTCTCGGCGTCATCCCCAGCGGGCGTGCCGGCGTACGGCCACCCGTTGCCGATGTCCGGTGCGGCGATCGCGGCCCCGGTGCCGAGGACCGTCGCGACCACGGCGGCCGCGCCGATCAGTGTCAGTGTGCGTGTCCGCATGGAAGCCCTCCTGTCCAGGGGGGACTCTGCCCACGCGCGGTCACATCCGGGTGAACCTTCTCCGACCGGAGGGTGAACCGATTCTGCGGGCTCCCACAGGAACATGCCTCTTGCCGCCGCGGACGCTGTCGTCCCAGGATGAGCGCGTCCGGGAGGGCCGTACCGAGCGAGCTCAGCTTCGAGACGTCGCACCGTGATCGCGCCGCCGAACCCGCTGCGGAGCCTTCTGTCGGACGCCGAGTCGATCCACCGCCTCGTCGCCGCCATCGACGGCCCCGTCGTGCTGGTGGGCCACTCCTACGGCGGCGCCGTCATCGGCCAGGCCGCCGGCGGTCTGAGCAACGTGGAGGCGCTGGTGTTCCTCGCGGCGTTCGGACTCGATGTGGGCGAGAGCTGCGTCAGTGTCCAGGAGCCGTTCCCGGCGCCGCTGCTGGCGACCGAGAACCAGCCCACCTCGTACGATGCGGTCGGGGCGCCCGGCGGTCCCGAGATCTACGTGAAGAAGGAGCGGTTCCGGGAGGTGTTCTGCGGCGACTCCTCGGAGGAGGTCGCGGCCGTCATCTACGCGACGCAGCGTCCGCTCGCGCTGGCCGGCCTCACCGAGAAGGCGACGGCCGCGGCCTGGCACGACATCCCGAGCTGGTTCCTGGTCTCGGACAAGGACAACGCGATCTCCCCGCAGGCGGAGGAGTTCATGGCCGACCGGATGGGCGCGACGACCGAGCACGTGGACGGATCGCACACCGCGTTCATCCCGCACTACGACGTGGCTGCGGCCCTGATCCGGAAGGCCGCCGACTCCTGATGGCGGTCAGGCCGTCTTCGCGTCGCGGGCGCTGTTGAGCAGCTCGCCGTTCTCGTTGGTGAGCTGCAGACCGAAGTTGGTGTGGGCCGATGCGGCCATCTCCTCGGCCCACTCCCGGTTGACGGTCGGGATGCGGGCGCCGTCGTAGTGGAAGCCGAGGTGCATCCCGTTGTCGATCCACACCGACTGGCGCCCGCTGCCCTCGGCCGCGGTGCTGCGCCACGAGACGAAGAAGTTCTCGCCGCGGCGGAGCTTCATGCTCACGACGACCTGCAGGTGAGCGAGGACGCGATCGTCCAGGGTGTACTCCGTCGATCCGTAGATCAGCTGCCCCATTCCGTCCTCCATCGCGTCACAGGCGTCACCGACAGCCCAAGAATACCGACGGCGCGGGTCGCCGGAGCCCCGGGCTCAGACGGGAGCGCTCTCTTCGGTGAGGTCCGGGCGTCGGCCGGGGACCCTCCGCAGCACGAGCGGCGTCACCACGCCGTGCAGCATGATGCTGCCGACGACGGTCAGCACCGTCACGCTCAGCACGTCACCGCTGTCGGCGTCGGGAAGGCGGTTGAACGCCAGCAGACCGAAGACGATGGTGGCCGTCCCGCGCGGGCCGATCAGCCCGAGGTACGTGCGCTCCCGCCAGCCGACCGGGGAGCCGAGCATCGACACGTAGACGGGCACGGCGCGGAACAGGGTCAGCGCGAGCACCGCGATCACGAGGACGCGCCAGTCGATCCCCTCCGCGATGACCGCTGTGGTCATCCCTCCGAGGATGAACCAGACGAAGTTCGTCGCGACGGTGCTCGACTCCTCCACGAGCAGCAGCTCATCCTCCGGGATCGCCCGGAGTGGTTGACGGCGGGCCCGGGTGACCCGGAACATCACACCGGCGACGAACGCCGCCACGAAGCCGTTCGCCTCCACGTCGTGGAGCGTCGCGACGCCGTAGGTGAGCAGGGGAGTGAGGAGCAGGACGAAGCGGACACCGGAGGCGTTCGCCCAGCCCCGCCCGGTCGCCCATCGGGTGAGGAGACCGAGCGCGCCTCCGATGACGACGCCGGCCACGATGGCGACGACCGTCGCGGGTACCGCGCCGAAGAACGCGTAGACGGCGTCGGACAGGTCCCGCTCGATCTCCTTCTCGGTGGCCCCGCTGAGCTTGGCGTGGGTGTCCGCGGCCTTGATGAGGCTCGGAAGCGCGACCGCGATCGCCAGGGACATGGCGAACACCGGGGAGATCAGGCCGTCGTTGTAGCCGCTCTCCACATTCAGGATCTGCCGGACGCGAACCGGGACGCGCGACGACCGCAGGAGCGCGGACGCCGGTGCGAAGTCGGTGGGCATGACGATGCAGGCGATGACGATCAGCACGAAGACGTTGGTGGCGGGGAGGAGCCATCCGGCGACGACGACGACGAGAACCAGCGAGATCGGCAGGGCGAGCAGGACGAGCCGTGCGACGCTCTTCCCTTGCCCTCCGAAGATGCCACCGCGCACCTCGCACGCGTCGACGAACAGCAGCACGGCGAGGACCAGCTCGACCACGTGCTGGGCGATGTCGCTGTCGATGGCCTCGGTGAACCCGTGGACGTCGACGAGCACGACGAGCGACCCCAGCACCGCGAGTGCCGCCGGGCCGGCGATCCCGTAGCGCTCGAAGCGGTGCGCGACCAGGGACCACAGCGCGACCGCCGCCAGACCGACGAGGATGATGACCGGCATCCGTCCTCCTGTTCCGCTGGCCCGCGGCATTCAGTCTGGCGCGGGCAGAGCGCAAATGCCAGAGCACCGAGCCGCGTGCCGGTCGGCGCTTCGCGTGCGCCGGCGGCTAGCCCCCCGTGCTCTCCCGCACGATCAGCTCGTGCGGGGCGATGAACTCCTGCGCCTCCAGCGTCGCGTCGTCGATGCGGCCGGCGAGACGACCGACCGCCGTGCGAGCAATGAAGGGGATGTCGAGGGAGACGGTGCTGAGGGACGGGCGCGAGTAGCGGCCCTCCTCGATGTCGTCGATGCCGATCACGGCGATGTCCTCCGGCACGCGCAGGCCGGCGTCGAACACGGCGCGCATCGCACCCATGGCGAGCAGATCCGAGTAGCAGAACATCGCGTCCGGCCGGGGGTCTTGGGCGATGAGTGCGGCGGCCGCCGCGTAACCGTCGGCGCGGCCGTAGTGCGGAGCGGTCATCTGGAGAGCTGTGACCGGCTCGCGGCCGTGCTCTTCGAGCGCGAGGCGGAATCCGGCCGTGCGCTGCAGCGGCGTGGCGTACTCCTCGGTGGGCTGGGATCCGATCGCGGCGATCCGAGTGCGGCCGCTTTCGAGCAGGTGGGAGGTGGCGTCATGGGCGGCGCGGACGTTGTCGATGGCGACGTGGTCGAACCGGCCGTCGAAGACGTGCTCGCCGAGGAGGATGATCGGCAGCGCCTCGGACGCCTCGACGTCGTCGAGCTCTTCGTGGGTCGCGAGCGGTGCGAAGAGCATCCCGTCGAACAGGTTGCGCCTGCCGCCGCCGCGCAGCACCTGGCGTTCGCGCTCGTGGTCGTGACCGGTCTGATCGATCATGACCTGGAAGCCGAGCGCATCGGCCTCGTCGATCACCGCGCGTGCGAGTTCGCTGAAGAACGGGACGTCGATCTCCGGGACGACGAGCGAGAGCAGGCCGGTCTTCCCGGTGCGGAGCGTGCGGGCGACCGGGTTCGGGACATACCCGAGCTCGTCGATGGCGCGCAGAACCCGGGTGCGCATCTTCTCGCTCACATGCTCGTATCCGCTGACCACGTTCGACACGGTGCGGACGGAGACCTCCGCACGATCGGCGACATCGCGCAACGTCGCGGGCATAGCTCTCCTCTCGCACTGAGTCACATCCTATCGTTTGCAACGATGGCAAACGTGCGTTACAGTTTGCATACGTTGGCAAAGCCGTGAACACGGCGCCCCCGGCCGACGTATCGGAAGAATCCTGCACAAAGGAGTGTCATGAAGCTCACACCACGCAGCGCCCGCGGCGCCGCTGTCCGCGTCGCGGCCGTGGCCACCGCGGCGCTCGTCGCCGTCGGCCTGAGCGGCTGCGGACCGCAGATCGGATCGGGCGGCGCAGCCACGACCGATGCATCGGTCCTCACGGCCCCGAGCGGGAGTTCCCCGAAGGGCACGATCACCATCTGGGACCGCTCCGGCGACCTCTTCAAGGTGTTCGACGCCGCGATCAAGGACTTCAACAAGGCCTACCCGGGCATCACGGTCAAGCACGAGGCCGTCGACATCGACAACAAGCTCCAGAACACGCTGATCACCGGCACCGATGTCCCGGACGGGGTGTTCCTGGACGACGCCAAGGTCGGAGGATACGTCGACTACCTCTGGAACCTGAAGGACGTGCTGGCGCCGTACACGAAGGACATCGCCAAGCAGAAGGTCGACGTCAACACGGTCAAGGGAGGCATCTACGGTGTGCCCTTCGATCTCGACCCGGGGCTCCTGTTCTACAACTCGAAGGCTCTGACCGCGGCGGGCATCGATCCGGCCGGCATCCGCACGTACGACGATCTGATCGCCGCCGCGAAGAAGTACCAGGCCTACAAGCCGGGAGCCCAGCCGATCCACCTCGAGCAGAGCACGTTCCTGGGTCAGCTGCAGCTGGAGATGTACGCGAGCCAGCTGGGCACCAGCATCGCCGGCGCCGACGGGAAGCTCCGGCTGGATTCGCCGAAGTACACCACGATCCTGAGCTGGCTCGACTCCGTCCAGAAGCAGGGGCTCGGCACGCGGGCCGAATACCTGAGCCCGAGTGATGTCGGGGCCCTCGACTCCAGCAGCGAGGTCTTCTACCCCTGGGCGCAGTGGTTCGACTTCGCGCCCCAGCAACAGCTGAAGAACACGGTCGGAGACTGGCGGGCCATGCCGCTGCCCGCGTGGTCCAGCGGAGGAGCGCGCAGCGGGGCGATGGGCGGCTCGTCGTTCGTCCTGCCCAAGGACGGCAAGAACTCCCAGCTCGCGTGGCTGTTCTACAAGTTCCTGATGTTCGACAAGGCCGGCTACACGGCGGTCTATGGTCCCAACAGCGTCTACCCGGGCGGCCTCAACACCTCCGTCCCTGCCTACGAGCCCGCCGCGAACCCCGCGAAGCCGCTGTTCAAGCCGATCGCGGCGCTGGGTGATCAGGACCTGTGGAGCACGGCGATCACGGCAGGCAAGGAGATCCCCGGCGGCGCGCCCATCCCGTCGTGGTGGTCGGGAGCGGTGGACTACCTCGGCAACGACATCCAGAAGATGCTCGACGGCACGATGACGCCTCAGCAGGTGATCGACCAGTCGTCGAAGGATATCCAAACGAACCTGATCGACCGCAAGTAGCGGCCGGCCCGACCCCCTCCGCCGAACGCACCACGAGGAAACGACGTGACGACCACACTGACTGCACCGCCGGCGACCGGCTTCGGCAGAAGGCGCCGCCGGCGCGGCCTGCCCTGGCGGCGCAGGCTCGCCCCGTACCTGTTCGTCCTGCCGTTCGTGGCGATCTTCCTCGCGTTCAGCATCTACCCGCTCGTGTTCACCCTGCGCCTGAGCTTCACGGACTGGCACGGCGCGGGCGCGGCGGAGTGGGTCGGGCTCGGCAATTACGCCTACCTGCTTGCGAGCCCTGACTTCTGGTCATCGCTCGCGAACTCGGGGATCCTCTGGCTGCTCATCGTCCCCGTGCAGCTGGTCGTCTCCGTGATCATCGCGGTGCTGCTGAACACATCCAAGCTCCGGCTCCGCGGCTTCTACCGCGTGGCGTTCATCGTCCCGTTTGTCACCCCGCTGGTGGCCGTCGCGCAGATCTGGATCGTGTTGTTCGACCAGAACTACGGCGCGGTGAACGCTCTGCTCGGCACGGTCGGCCTGCCGCATATCGGCTGGCTGGTGACGAGCGCGTGGGCCAAGCCGACCCTGGCCCTCCTCTTCCTCTGGAAGACGACCGGATTCGTCGTGATCATCCTCTTGTCCGGGCTGCAGTCGATCGACACCAGCCTCTACGAGGCCGGATCGCTCGACGGCGCCGGGAGGATCCGGCAGCTCTGGAGCATTACGGTGCCGCTGCTGCGTCGCTCGCTGATGTTCTGTGTGGTGCTGCAGACTCTCGCGGTGTTCCAGATGTTCGCAGAACCCTACGTGGTGACCAAGGGTGGCCCGTACGGGTCGACCACCACCGCTGGGCTCTACCTCTACAACCACATCACCCGGGCGGACCTGGGCACGGGAGCGGCCAACTCGTTCCTCCTCGTGATCGTCGTCATGGCGCTCTCGCTGGTGTTCGTCCGCCTCCTGCGAGCCAAGGACTGACCGATGGCCGATCTCGACACCCGTCCGGCGCCCGTGCGCACCGCAGCCGCGCGACCGGACGCGGCGCACACAGTGCCGTCGCCGAATCCTCCCCGGCGGTGGCGGCACCGCCTCCATCCCGGTGCCCACGCGTTCCTGCTCGTGCTGACCGTGGCGTTCCTCGCTCCTGTGGTCTGGGCGATCGTCTCGTCGTTCAAGCCCGCGGCCGACATCATCCGCGATCCTCTTGGCTTCGATCCCTCCGCGTTCACCCTCGACAACTTCCGCGGCATGCTCCAGGACGTGCCGATCGGGTCCGGGTTCGCCAACACCGGCATCGTGCTGCTGGTGAAGGGCGCGATCACGCTCTTCTTCGCCCCCCTCGCCGCGTACGCCTTCGCCAAGTACGACTTCCGCGGGAAGAACCTGATCTTCGGTGCGGTGCTGCTGACGTTGATGCTGCCGACGATCGTGCTGATCATTCCGCTGCTGCTGGAGATGAAGGAGCTCGGCTGGGTGAACACCTACCAGGCGCTGATCCTCCCCGGCTCCGTCGACGCGTTCGCGATCTTCTGGATGCGGCAGGTCATCGCCGCCGTACCCGACGAGCTGCTCGATGCGGCCCGGGTGGACGGTTGCGGCGAGTTCGGGATCTTCTGGCGCGTGATCGTGCCGGTGATCCGTCCCGGGCTCGCGGGCCTCGCAGTGCTGACGATCATGAACATCTACAACGACTTCGTGTGGCCGGTCGTCGTCGCGAGCTCCAGCCGCATGGCCACCCTCCAAGTGGTGCTGTCCACGCTCGCACAGAACATCTCCGGCAACAAGGTCGGCGCCGACTACGCGACGGTGACCGGCGAGCTGCTCGCCGCCGCGACCGTCGCCCTCATCCCCCTCCTCATCCTGTTCATCGTGCTGCAGAAGCACTTCATCAACGGCATCCTCGCCGGAAGCGTAAAGGGCTGACTCCATGACCATCGCAGAACCCACCGCCCGCCTCGACCCCTTCCTGGAGGGCGACGTTCCCCGGCCCGAGTACCCGCGCCCCGACCGCGACCGTTCGGCCGCGTGGCTGAGCCTCAACGGACGGTGGGGCTTCGAGGGCGACGACCGGACGCCCGACGAGATCGTGGTCCCGTTCGCTTGGGAGACGGAGGCGTCGGGAGTGCAGCGCACCTGGCTCGAGCACGCCGTCTACCGGCGGGCGGTCGCGGCGCCCGCCGAGTGGGCGGGGCAGCGCGTCGTCCTGTGCTTCGGAGCGGTGCACCATCATGCCGTGGTTTCGCTGGACGGCGTCGAGGTCGGCCGGCACTCCGGTGGCCACAGCTCGTTCGAGTTCGACGTCACGGAGCTGCTGGAACCGGGTGCCTCCGCGGAGCTGCGTGTCGAGGTGGATGCGCCCGCAGACAAGCGCGCCGTCCCCCATGGCAAACAGCGCTCCATCCCACGCGATGACTACGACGGTGTCGCATTCACCCCCACCTCCGGCATCTGGCAGAGCGTCTGGCTGGAGGCGCGCGGACGCAGCTACGTCTCCGATGTCTCGGTGCGAGGCGACTCCCTCACCGGCTTCGACGTGGAGGGCGTCGTCGCCGGCGACCCGGCTGACGGCCTCGACATCGTGGCCGAGGTAGCGGGGATGAGGGTCGGGCTCCCCGTATCCGACGGACGCTTCCGTGGTCGTATCGAGCTCCCGTCTCCGCGCGTGTGGAGCCCCGATGACCCCTACCTGTACGCGATCCGCTTCACGACGGGACACGGGGATGCCGCCGACCGGCTGACCGTCACCGGCGGACTGCGCCGCATCGAGACCCGTGGCGAAGCCCTGTACCTCAACGGTGACCGCTTCTACCTGCGCGGCGTGCTCGACCAGGGTTATTGGCCGCGCACCGGTCTAACAGCGCCCGATGCGGCGGCCCTCGTCCGGGACATCGAGCTCGCTCGTGAGCTCGGGTTCAACCTCGTGCGCAAGCACCTCAAGTTCGAGGAGCCGCTCTGGCTCGATTACGCCGACCGCACCGGAATGCTGGTGTGGGCGGAGCCACCGTGCCCGAGCCGGTTCAGTCCGGAGGCCGCGGACGCGTTCGAGGCTCAGCTGCCGGAGCTGGTCTCCCGCGACGGAAACCATCCCTCGATCATCATCTGGGGGCTGTACAACGAAGAGTGGGGTCTCGACTGGGACATCCCCGGCAGCCCCGAGCGCGCGGCAGCGGCGGTGCACGCCTATGACACGATGAAGGCGCTGGACGACACCCGCCCGATCGTGGAGAACTCCGGCTGGGCGCATGTGCGCTCGGACCTGGTCGACTGGCACTACTACGACGAGAACCCGGCGAACTGGGCGCGCAACGTGGCAGAGCTGGCGTCGGGGGAGCGGGAGACTTTCGAGGTCAAGCTGGGCCCCGATTTCGTGGTCGACAAGTCCTTCTACGGCTCGGCGGACTTTCCGCGCCACGGTGTGCCCATCCTGAACAGCGAGTTCGGCGCGGGCTTCACCAGCCTGGAGCGCGCCTGGCACGTCCGCTGGCAGACCCAGGAGATCCGGCGTCACGACCGCTTCGCCGGCTTCGTCTACACCGAGCTCGCCGATGTGGAGCATGAGATGGCGGGGCTGCTCGACGCCGACCGCCGCCGCAAGGATCTCGGCGGGCTGAACCCGGCCGACTCCTTCGGCCCGACCGTGCTGGTCGTGGACTTGGTGCCCGCCCACGCGGGAGCGGACATCCCGGTGCCGATGGAGCCGCTGACGGTCTCGGTGCATATGTCGCATTCCGGGATGGCGGGCGTCACGGGCGTGCTGAACGCGGCCTGGGGTGCCGCCGGTTCGGTATGGTCGGACGGCTTGCGAGCGGAGGTCTGCGCTCCGATCATCGCTGAGCCGCACCGCCTCAGCGATGCGGTGGCGCTGACCCTCTCCGCGCCCGGCGGCCCGGCACGTCTGCACCTGTGGCTGAGCGTTGCCGGTCGGACGGCCGCGCGCACATTCGTCGACGCCGCGCCGGTCGAGCGACCGAACCGTCGCGGCTCACGGGACCTACAACCGCCGCGCGGTTGAGCGACTAGCAAAACCTGCGCCTCCCGACGCTCGGACCCCGAAGTCCGCTTCCCAGCCCATGTGGAAGCGCCCCGACCCGGGCAGGTCGGGGCCCTCCATCCGAACAGGTTGTCAGTCGAGCTTTGCGAGGCGTCCGGCCTCAGAGTGGCGCGGGCATCGGATCGCGGCCGGTCTCGGATGTGCGGATCAGCATTTCCAGCTCCTCGGCCGGTACGTCCGCGCCGAAGGTCGGACGGCCCGGCTGCAGGAGAGCGCCGGCGGCGAGGGGCCCGGCGACGACCGGGTCGAAGCCCAGGTCGTCGATGAGGGTCGCGACCCGGTCGAGGTCGGCCGCGTGGTCGCCGGCGACCGCGATGGCCTTGCGTTCCGGCGCGCCGGCCGGGCGGCTCTCCTCTTCGAGGTCGTGGTAGCCCATGTGGTTCAGGGCTTTCACGACTCGGGAGCCGGAGAGGAACTCCTGGACGATCTCGCTCGTGGAGGTGAGGGGGTCGTTCAGGTCGTCGCGGATGCCGTCGGTCTCCCACCAGTAGTTCATCGCGTCGATCACGAGCTTGCCGCGCAACTGCTCGAGCGGGAGGTCGCGGTACTTCCCCAGCGGCAGGGCGAGGATGACCACGTCGGCGCCTTCGGCCGCCTCCTCCGGCCATGTCGCTGTGGCGCCCGGGGCGAGTACGTCGATGGTGAGTTCGATGCGGTCGGGGTTGCCGGAACCGGCGATCAGCACGCGGTAGCCCGCCGCGACGGCGAGCCTGGCGAGGACGGTGCCGACCTTGCCCGCCCCCAGGATTCCGACTGTGCGGATGCCGACCGTGCTGGTGCCGGTCGTGTGGATGCTGTTGTCCATGTGCCTCTCTCCTTCAGCGCCGGAACGCGGCGCCGGTCGCGGGCTTGGAAACGTCAGCCAGCAGGTCGCGCACCATCGGAATGACCTTCGTCCCGTAGAGCTCGACGGCACGCATCCGGTCGCTGGCCCGCATAGCACCGCCGGCGGTATAGATGAGGTCGAAGCGGCCGACGTCGAGCGTGCGGATCGCGTCGGCCATTTTGCGGGCGACGGTCTCGGGAGAGCCGATGTAGAGCGAGCCGTGTGCGACATCCGCCTCGAACTCGTGCCGCTGCAGCGGCGGCCAGCCGCGCAGGGCGCCGATCCGGTCACGGATCACCTTGTATCCGGGGTAGAACAGCTCCTTCGCCTCCTCGTCGGTCTCGGCGATGAACCCCGGGGAGTGCATCCCCACCGGGAGGGCCTCTGTGCCGAACTGCTCGGCCGCACGGCGGTACAGGTCGACGTACGGCGTGAAGCGGGCGGGTGCGCCGCCGATGATCGCAAGCATGAGGCGGAACCCGTAGTGCGCGGTGCGCAGCACCGACTGCGGAGTGCCGCCGACGCCGACCCAGGTGCGGAGGTGCCCGGAGTCGGTCTTCGGGAAGACGTCGGCCTCGTGCAGGGCGGCTCTGGTGGTTCCCTCCCAGCTGACCGGCGTCTCGTCGAGGAGTTTGTGGAAGAGGTCGATCTTCTCCTCGAAGAGGAGGTCGTAGTCCTTCAGGTCGTATCCGAAGAGCGGGAACGACTCGGTGAAGGATCCGCGACCGAGGATGACCTCGGCTCGCCCGTTCGAGAGGGCGTCGACCGTCGCGAAGCGCTGGAAGACGCGCACGGGGTCGTCGGAGGACAGGACGGTCACCCCGGAGCCGAGCCGGATGTTCTCGGTCGCGGTGGCGATGCCGGCGAGCACCGTCTCCGGTGTCGAGATCGCGAACTCGGGGCGGTGGTGCTCGCCCACGGCGAAGGCGTCGACACCGATGTCGTCGGCGAGGATCGCCTCGTCCCGTGTGACGCGGATCGCCTCGGCGTAGCTGGTGATCTCGCCGCGGTCGTCCCTGGGCAGGTCGCCGAAGGTGTCGAGGCCGAATTCGAGGCCGGTGATGTCGGTCATGGTGTGTCTCCTGTCGGAACGGATGATGAAGGGATGGTGGGGGAGGTCACTGTGCTGCGTTCGCCCGGGCGGTGACAATCTGGGCCGCGTGGCGGTCGGTGAGGCGCCAGTCGCCCGGGTCTTCGGCGATGAGTTCGCGGACGCGGGGGACGACCTGTTCGCCGAACAGGCGGATGCTGCGCTCGCGGGCCTTCACCGGCAGGTGCCGGATGTCGTACTTCAGGTCGAAGCGGGAAAGGCGGTTGGTGCGTACGATCGCGGCCAGCTTCCGAGCGACTGTCTCGGGGGAGCCGACGTACAGTGCGCCCGTCGCAACCTCCTGTGCGTACCGCTCCGCGCTTGGCGGGTAGAACCCGCGCTCCTGGCTCAGTGCGGTGACGACCGGGCGCCAGTACTCCCAGTGCTCGTTCTTCGCCGCGTCGTCGGTTTCCGCGATAAGCCCGAGCGAGTGCTGCCCGATCGGCAGCTCCGGCTGCCCGAACTGGGCGAGGGCCCGCAGATAGAGTTCGGCGTGGCCGGCGAACCGTTCGGGCTTGCCGCCGATGATCGCCATCATCAGGGGGAGGCCGTGCCGGGCGGCGCGGACGACGGAGTCCGGGCTGCCGCCGATGCCGATCCAGGTGGGGATGCCACCCTCCTGCATCCGCGGCCGCAGCCGCACCGATTCGAGAGGGGCGCGGTACCGGCCGGACCAGGTCACCCGATCCTCGCGCATGAGGCGGAGGAAGAGATCGAGCTTCTCCTCGAACATGTCCTCGTACTCCGCAATGTCGAAGCCGAACAGCGGGAACGACTCGATCGCCGACGCGCGGCCGAGCACGAGCTGCGCGCGTCCGCCGGAGAGCCCGTCGACCGTGGCGAACTGCTGATAAAGCCGCACAGGGTCCTGCGTCGACAGGACCGTGACGGACGTGCCGAGCCGGATCGTGGACGTCGCCTGAGCGGCCGCCGCCAGCACCACGGGAGTGGCGGAGTCGACCATGTCCTCGCGGTAATGCTCGCCGATGCTGTAGACATCCAGGCCCACGGATTCGGCGAGTTGTGCCTCCTCGACCATAAGCCGCAGCGTCTCGGCGTCCGACAGGATCCTTCCGCCGTCGGTCGCGACGTCCCCGAAGGAATTCAATCCGAACTCGAGCTCTTCCATGTCGATCGTGACCTCTCTCGTCTCCGGACAACCCGGATTGACGTGTCAACCCTGTAACAATGGAACTGACACGTCAATTCCCGAAGGAGACGAGATGAGCGAGGAGAGGCCGCGCCGTGCGCCGACGCGGGAGCAACTCCGCAGCTGGCGCAACTACATCGAGACAGCCGAGGCGCTGCGCTCTCGCCTGGGCAGCAGATTGCAGAGCGAATCGGAGCTGTCAGCCGGCGACTACCAGGTGCTGCTTGCACTCACGGAGGCCGATGACCACACGCTCCGTTCCTCCGAGCTCGCAGACCTCATCGACTGGGAACGCAGCAGGCTATCCCATCACCTCGGTCGCATGGAAAAACGCGGACTCATCCGCCGCCAGGCGTGTGCGGACGACGTCCACGGGATCGACGTGATCGCGACGAACGCCGGGGCGGCAGCCTTCCGAGCCGGCTCCGTTCCCCACCTCCGAGCGGTGAGCGAGCTGTTCCTCGACGCCCTCACGCCGGCGCAGCTCGACGAGGTCGACGACGTCACCCGGGCGCTGCGAGCGCACCTGGGACTGGATCTGGTCCCCTAGGAGTCTGAGCTCAGGCATTGCGCCTCGATTCGGGCGTCTGCATCAGAGAGCCTGGTGACAGAGCAGCAGGATGGGCCGGTCGAGGACGACCGGCCCATCACTATCCTCACGGCCGCCCGGGCCCGGGGTCGCTCGGGTGCGTCGGGGTTGCTGGGAAGATCGTCACCATGTCGACGAAGAATTCGACGTCGTCCTCCCTCCGGACCGGCGGTAGCCTACGCGTCGATCTTCGACACGTGGTAGTGGCGGATGAGCCACTCGTCACCGACGCCGTCGAGGGCCAGCGTCAGGTGCGTCGGGATGACTTCGCCCGACGGTCGTATGAAGTCGACGTCCACGAAGGCGAGGAGCGCGTCCTGACCGAAGTCGCGGACTTCCTGCACCCGGTACTGCGGATCCAGGCCCACGGGCTGCTTGTCGTAGTAGGCGACGACTCCCGGCCGTCCGACGGAGGGGCGCGGGTCGAAGCCCTGGAAGACCGCATCCTCGGTGAAGAGGGACGCGACGACCTCCGGTTCGTGCGCGCGGATCGCTTGCGCCCAGATGGACAGGACGTTGCCGACGGCGGTGGGGTGGTCGGCCATCGTCAGTTCCCCGCGCTCTGTCCGCCGTCGATGTGCAGCCACTCGCCGGTCACGAACGGCGACTGCTCCAGGTAGAGCACGCCGCGAACGACGTCGTCGATGGTGCCCATCTGCTGCATGGGGTGCAGCCCCGCGAAGAACCCGTGGGTCTCCTCCGCGTGCATCGGAGTCTTGATGATGCCGGGGGAGACGGCGTTCACCCGGATCCCGCGGCCCGCGTACTCGATGGCGAGCGACTTGACGGCGGAGGCCAGACCGCCCTTGGTGAGGGAGGCGAGGACGGACGGCACGTTCGAGTTGGCGTTCTCCAGGAGGGTCGTGGTGATGTTGACGACGTGACCAGCCTCCCGCGGGAGCATGTCGGCGATGGCCTTCTGGGTGATGTGGAAGAAACCGCCGAGGTTGATCGCCAGGGCGGTCTCGTAGTCCTCCTGCGTGTACTCGGTGAACGGCTTGGCGATGAAGATGCCGGCGTTGTTCACCAGCGTGTCGACACGCCCGAAGCGGGCGACGGCGGTCTCGATGATCCGGGTGGCCACCTCAGGGTCGGCGATGTCGCCGGCAACGGTGGCCAGGTTCTCCTCGTCGCGCGGCTCGATGGTGCGGGAGTTGGCGACGACGGCGTAGCCGAGGTCGAGGTAGCCCTCGACCAGGCCCGCGCCGATCCCCTGCGATGCACCGGTGATGACGGCGACCTTACGTGTGTTCATGGGTTCGAATCCTAACTAGATGGTCGGTCAACTATTGACCATCGACAGTTATAGACGACTGGTCGTATAATTGCAAGCATGGGACGGACATCAGACGCGCGGGAGCGCATTCTCACCGCCGGAGCGGAGCTCTTCGGGCGTCGCTCGTACTCGAGCATCGGCGTCGCTGAGATCTGCGCGGCGGCCGGCGTGCCGAAAGGCAGCTTCTACTACTTCTTCCCCTCTAAGCAGGCGCTCGCCCTCGAGGTCGTGAACCAGCACTGGGAATGGCAGCGAGGTGTGTGGACCGGCATCCTCACCACGAAGGATCCGATCGTGGAGAGGCTTCGCGGGCTGTTCGTGGCAACGGCGGAGATGCAGAGCGAAGCGCTGGCTGGGAGTGGTGCGGTCGTCGGCTGCCTGTTCGGCAACCTGGCGCTAGAGCTCAGCGCCGCCGACGACCCGGTCCGGGAGCGGCTGCAGGAGATCTTCGAGGAGCAGATCGACATCGTCGCGGCAGCGCTCACCGAGGCGCAGGCGGCGGGCGAGCTGGAGGTGCCGAACCTGCGCGAAGCGGCGAAGTCGATCGTGGCCCAGATCGAAGGCCTGGTTCTGCTGGCCAAGCTGTACAACGACCCCGGACAGCTCGACAGCCTGTGGCGCAACAGCATGCGCCTCCTCGGCCTGCCCGAAGGGACCGTCGCTGCCGCGTGAGTGCGGTCACGGCTGCCTCTACCCATCCGGTCCGGCGACGCTTCACAATGTCGCCATGATCGACCACGGAGAACAATGAGCACGCGGTATTCCGCAATCCGAGCAAGGGATGCGTCGACTTTCGCCCCGGTCGAACTCGCCCAGCGCGAGCCGGGAAGGGGAACAGTCCGGATCGCCGTGGAAGCCTGCGGGGTCTGCCACAGCGACGTCGCCGGCATCCTGAACCTGGTCGGCCACCGAGACGCGGGGCTGCCGATCGTGCCCGGCCACGAGGTGATCGGGAGGATCGATGCGATCGGGGAGGACGTCCGTGACTGGGCCGTCGGCGACCGTGTCGGTGTCGGCTACCTCGGTGGACCCTGCATGCGGTGCGCCAACTGCCGCCGCGGCGAGTTCACGTTCTGTCTCGACCAGCCGGTGCTCGGCGACACCTGGGACGGCGGCTACGCCCAGTCGGTGATCGTCCGGGCCACCGGACTCGTGGCGGTGCCGGAGGACATCGATGCCGTCGTGCTCGCGCCCTTGATGTGCGCCGGCCTGACGGTCTTCACGGCTCTGCGAGACTCAGGCGCTCGTCCCGGACAGCTCGTCGCGGTGCAGGGTATCGGCGGACTCGGGCACCTCGCGCTGCAGTACGCGGCAGCAATGGGTTTCGAAGTCGCCGCCATCGCCCGTGGCGAAGGCAAGCGGCAGCTGGCGGAGCAGCTCGGAGCCACGCACTACATCGACTCCGCGGAGGTCGAACCGGCCGCGGCCCTCCAGAAGCTCGGCGGAGCGCATGCGGTGATCGCGACGGCGGCGAACGGCGGGTCGATGTCGCGTCTCGTCGACGGCCTGACCATCCGCGGGCGCCTCGTCGTGGTCGGCGTGGCGTCCGACCCGATCCAGGTGTCGACCACCTCACTGATCTTCGGCGGCCGATCGATCGTCGGCAGCCTGACGGGCACCCCCGCCGACAACGACGACAACCTCGCCTTCGCGCTGGCCCACGGCATCAAGCCCCTCATCGAGCGAGTCCCACTCGCGGAGGCCGGAGCCGCCTTCGCGAAGATGATGTCCGGCGAGGCGCGATTCCGCATGGTGCTCGACATCAGCCAGGAAAAGGCGTCCAGCCGGGCTCCGGCCGCGTAAGACGTACCGACCCCGACAACGCGAAGCATCGCGAAGAAAGGCGGATTGACATGTACATGAAGCTCGAAGTGGTGATTCTCCCCGTGTCCGACGTGGACAGGGCCAAAGCCTTCTATGCGGCCCTCGGCTGGCGCGAAGATGCGGACTTCACGATCGATGAGGGGTACCGCGTCGTGCAGTTCACCCCGCCGGAGTCCGAGGCGTCGATCATCTTCGGGGAGGGGGTCACCGATGCTGCACCCGGGTCCGTCCGCGGTCTTCAGCTGACCGTCTACGACATCGACGAAGCGCGCCAGGCGCTCGTCGACGCGGGTGCCGAAGTGTCAGAGCTCTTCCACGATGCGACCGGGATCTTCCACCGTGCCGGAACGCAGGGACGTGTCCCCGGACCTCACCCCGATCGCGCCAGCTATGGAACGTTCGCTTCATTCGAAGACCCCGACGGGAACGGCTGGATCCTCCAGGAGATCAAGAAGCGGCTGCCGGGACGATGAACGACGACGAGACCTACGACGTGATCCTCGATCACCTCAAGCAGGCGGCAGCGGCGCACGGCATCCACGAGCAGGAAGACCTCGGCGGAGTCTTCGATGAGCAGTGGCC
>JAEWJG010000217.1 GCA_023386675.1 Actinomycetes bacterium | reverse complement strand
GGCGAGCTGCCGTCGATCATGGGCGCTTCCTCCCGCCTGGCCGCGCAGGTCGAGGCGGGCGCGGTGGATCGGGTGGAGGCGGCGCTGCTCAGCTCGCGGATCGGCGAGGTACTGGATGCGACGGTGCTGGCGGTGCGCAACGGCACCGTCCTGGTCCAGCTCGACGAGCCGGCCGTGAGCGCCTCCGCACCCCGCGCCGACGGCGTCGCGCCGGGCGACCGCGTGCGGCTGCGGGTCACCGCCGCCGACATCGCGACCGGGCGGATCGCATTCGAGCCCGTCGCCTGAGCGAAGGGAACGAGAGGGAGGGGGGCGCCCGCCGCGGGACGGCGTGCCCGCGCAAAACGGAGGTACTCGCGCCAAGAAACCGCATGCCCGCGCGAAACGGAGGAGGTCCGGCCGCCAGAGCGACCGGACCTCCTCCGGAGAAACGCAGCGCGCGTCAGTGGGCGCCGACAGTGACGCTCGGCTCGCCCGACGGGCGGTCGCCCATCTCGTCGGCCAGACGGTTCGCCTCGGCGATCAGCGTCTGCACGATCTCCGACTCCGGCACGGTCTTGATGACCTCGCCCTTCACGAAGATCTGGCCCTTGCCGTTGCCGCTCGCGACGCCGAGGTCGGCCTCGCGGGCCTCTCCCGGGCCATTCACGACGCAGCCCATGACGGCGACGCGCAGCGGCACGCTCATGCCCTGCAGTCCCTCGGTGACGCTGTCGGCCAGCGAGTACACGTCCACCTGCGCACGGCCGCAGCTCGGGCACGACACGATCTCGAGCTTGCGCTCGCGGAGGTTGAGCGACTGCAGGATCTGCAGGCCCACCTTGACCTCCTCGGCCGGCGGCGCCGACAGCGACACGCGGATGGTGTCGCCGATGCCCTCGCCGAGGAGGATTCCGAACGCCGTCGCGGACTTGATGGTGCCCTGGAACGCCGGGCCGGCCTCCGTGACGCCGAGGTGGAGCGGCCAGTCGCCGCGCTCGGCGAGCATCCGGTACGCCTTCACCATGACGATCGGGTCGTTGTGCTTGACCGAGATCTTGAAGTCGTGGAAGTCGTGCTCCTCGAACAGGCCGGCCTCCCACACGGCCGACTCGACGAGGGCCTCCGGGGTCGCCTTGCCGTACTTCTCGAGCAGGCGGCGGTCGAGCGAACCGGCGTTGACGCCGATGCGGAGCGAGACGCCCGCCTCCTTCGCACGCCGTGCGATCTCGCCGACCTGGTCGTCGAACTTGCGGATGTTGCCCGGGTTCACGCGCACGGCCGCGCATCCGGCGTCGATCGCCGCGTACACGTAGTTCGGCTGGAAGTGGATGTCGGCGATCACCGGGATCTGGCTCTTCTTGGCGATGATCGGCAGCGCCTCGGCGTCGTCGCGGCTGGGCACGGCGACGCGGACGATGTCGCAGCCGGAGGCCGTGAGCTCGGCGATCTGCTGAAGCGTGGCGTTGATGTTGGTCGTCGGGGTCGTGGTCATCGACTGGACGCTGATCGGGGCGTCGCCGCCGACCAGGACTTTGCCCACCCGGATCTGGCGGGACTTGCGACGAGGGGCGAGGGTTTCGGGGACCTTGGGCATCCCCAGATTGATTGCTGCCACGTCCCCATCCTACGCAGCGGAGTGGGAGCGGGCTGGACGTCAGCCGAACAGGTTGACCGGCTTCACGATGTCCGCGTACATGAGCAGGACGCTCATCCCGCCGAGCACGATGACGACCGCGAACGTGAGGGGCATGAGCTTGGCCATGTCCACCGGCCCCGGGTCGCGGCGGCGGAAGATCCTGGCGACCGTGCGCCGCAGCCCCTCCCACAGCGCGCCCGCGATGTGGCCGCCGTCGAGCGGCAGGAGCGGCACGAGATTGAAGACGAACAGCGCGATGTTGAGCGAGGCGAGCATCCCGATCATCGTGTAGACCTTGTCCACCACGGGGACCCCGTCCAGCGCCGTCAGCTCACCGGCGGCGCGGCCGATGCCCACGACGCTGATCGGGCCGTTGGGGTCGCGCTCCGCGGAGCCGAAGGCGGCGTTCCAGACGTCCACCATCCGCTGCGGCAGGTGCAGGAAGACGTTGAAGACCGCGCTCGTCTGCGCACCGACGGCGGGGAGCACGGCCGTCGCCGGCTGCGGGACCAGCTTCTGCACCGGCCCGATGCCGACGAACCCGACGGTCAGCGTCTCCACGCCGCCGGCCGCATTCTTGACGACCATGCCGTTCGCGTCCGTCTTGGCCACCTTGTTGACGACCGGCGTGAGCTGCACGGTCCGCTGCTCGCCGTCGCGGCTGAGCACGACCGTGAGGGACCGGCCGGCCGACGTCCGGATGATCGCGGTCGACTGGTCCCAGCTGCTGATCTTCCGGCCGTCGATGCTGACGATCGTGTCGCCGGGCTTGAGGCCGGCGGCGGCCGCCGGACCCTGCGTCGCGTCCGAGGGGCACGTCTGGGAGGTGCTGCCCGCGGGCAGCACGCACTGGCTCACCGTCGCGACCGTCGTCGAGCTCTGCGGCGCGCCGAAGCCCATCAGCAGCACGCCGAACAGCACCACGCCGATCACGAGGTTCATGAAGGGGCCGCCGAACATGATCACGATGCGCTTCCACACCGGGAGCCGGTAGAAAGTGCGCTCCTCCTCGCCGACGGCGACCGTCTCCGAACTCGCCGTGCGCGCATCCTGGACCATCTGCTGCATGAACCCGGTGGTCGCGTTGCGGCCGCGGCCGCCCTCCTTGCCGGGCGGGAACATCCCGATCATCGAGATGTAGCCGCCGAGCGGGATGGCCTTCACGCCGTACTCGGTCTCGCCCCGCCTGAACGAGAACAGCGTCTTGCCGAACCCGATCATGTACTGGGTGACCTTGACGCCGAACAGCTTGGCGGGCACCAGGTGCCCGACCTCGTGCAGCGCGATCGACAGCGCGACGCCGATCAGGATGATGACGACGCCGAGGACGAACAGGAGCACGGAATCCACGGCTTCAGGGTAGCGGCGCGCGCCTTGGAGGTGGCCGCGAAGCGCCTCGGCGCTCGCTATGCGCGCGCTGTCAGCGCCCGGCGATCAGCGCATCGGCCTTCGTCCGCGCCCAGCGCTCCGCCTCCGCCAGGGACTCCCGCGTGAGCTCACCCGACGGCACGTGCGCGTCCACGACCCGCTCGACCGTTCCCAGGATGTCGAGGTATCCGATCGCGCCGGCGTGGAACGCGGCCACGGCCTGCTCGTTCGCGGCGTTGAACACGGCGGGATACGTGCCCGCGGCCATCCCGACGCGCTTCGCGAGCGCCACGGCCGGGAACGCCTCGCCGTCGAGAGGCTCGAAGGTCCAGGTGTGCGCGGTGGTCCAGTCGAGCGGCACGCCGACGTCGGGCACCCGGTCGGGCCACCCGAGGCCGAGCGAGATCGGCAGGCGCATGTCCGGCGGCGACGCCTGCGCGATCGTCGAACCGTCGACGAACTCCACCATGGAGTGGATGACGGACTGCGGATGCACGGTGACGTCGATCCGGTCGTAGGGCACGTCGAACAGGAGGTGCGCCTCGATCACCTCCAAACCCTTGTTGACCAGGGTCGAGGAGTTGGTCGTGACGACGAGCCCCATGTCCCAGGTCGGATGCGCTAGCGCCTGCTTCGGCGTCACCCCCCGCAGCGACTCACGCGACCGGCCACGGAAGGGGCCCCCCGACGCGGTGAGCACGAGCCGGCGCACCTCGGCGCGGGACCCGGAGCGCAGCGCCTGCGCGATGGCGGAGTGCTCGGAGTCGACCGGCACGATCTGGCCGGGAGCGGCCGCCCGCTTCACCAGGCCGCCGCCGACGATCAGCGACTCCTTGTTGGCGAGCGCCAGCATCGCGCCCACCTCCAGCGCCGCCAGCGTCGGCCCGAGACCGACAGAGCCGGTGATGCCGTTGAGCACCACATCCGCCTCCACCGACCGCACCAGCAGCTCGGAGTCGTCGGCGCCGAGTGCGGTGTCGACGACGCCGAAGCGCTCGGCCTGCGCGGCCAGCTCGTCGGCGTTGCGGCCGGCGCTCAGGCCGACGACGCGGAACAGGTCCGGGTTCGCGGCGACGACGTCGAGCGCCTGCGTGCCGATCGAACCGGTGGACCCGAGGATGATGACTCTGCGCACGAGGCCATCGTACGCAGATGGCGCTCAGCCCAGGCGGCCGAGAGCCTCCTCGAGCACGGTGGCCGCGTCGTCGATGAGCTCCTCGCTGATGACGACCGACGGCAGCAGGCGCAGGACGCTGTCCCAGCTGCCCGCGTCCAGCGGGATGACGCCGTTGCGGGTGGCGTGTCCGAGGACGGCCTGCAGCGCCTCCGGGTTCGGGGTCTTCGTGCCGGGCTTGACCAGCTCGACGCCGAACATCGCGCCCTTGCCGCGCACCTCGCCGACGACGGGGAACCGCTCGGCCCAGTCGCCGATGCGCGCCCAGAGGGCCTGCTCGACGCGACGGGCCTCGCCGAGGAGGTCCTCGTCCTCGATCGCCTGCAGGGTCGCCAGAGCGGCGGCCGTCGAGACCGGGTTGCCGCCGAACGTACCGCCGATGCCGCCGGGCTGGACCGCGTCCATGATCTCGGCGCGGCCGGTGACCGCCGCGAGCGGGAAGCCGCCGGCGATGCCCTTCGCGCTGGTCACGAGGTCGGGCACGACGCCGTGATGCTCGATCGAGTACCACGTGCCGGTACGGCCGATCCCGGCCTGGATCTCGTCGGCGACGAACACGATGCCGTTCTCGGCGCAGAACTCCGCCAGCCGCGCGAAGTAGCCCGGCGCCGGGATGATGATGCCGCCGTCGCCCTGGATCGGCTCCACGAACAGCGCGGCCAGCTCGGTCGCGCCGATGTGGGTGCGGATGTAGTCGATGGTGCGCTCCGCCGCCTCCGCGCCGGTCATCCCCTCGGGGTCGCGGAACGGGTAGCTGATCGGGAGGCTGTAGATCTCGCCGGGGAAGGGGCCCATTCCGGCGCGCTCCGGCCACGGGCGGTACGTCATCGCCATGGTCAGGTTGGTGCGGCCGTGGAAGGCGTGGTCGAGCGTCGCGATGGCGCGCCGGCCCGTGTACTTGCGGGCGATCTTGACCGCGTTCTCGACCGCCTCGGCGCCCGAGTTGACCAGGATGCTGTGCTTCTCGAAGTCGCCGGGGGTGTTCTCGGCCAGCTTCTCGGCCACCGCGACGTAGTTCTCGTACGGCGTGACCGTGAACAGCGTGTGCGTCAGCTTGGACGCCTGCTCGGCCGCGGCCGCGGCGACGGCGGGATGCGCGTGGCCGATCGTGGTGACGCCGATGCCGCAGCCGAGGTCGATGAGCCGGTTGCCGTCCACATCCACGAGGATCGCGCCGGAGCCGGACTCCATGTAGATGTTCGCCAGCGTGCCCGCGCCGCGGCTGACCGCGGCCACCCGCCGCTGCTGAAGCTCCACCGATCGCGGGCCGGGCAGCTCGGTGACGAGGTGACGGGACTGGGGCACGGAGAATTCGCGGGTCATGCCTCCATCGTAGGCGGCGCTTCCAGCGCACCCATCAGCGGCTGTCAGGTTCGACGGAGGCGGATAGGGCAGGATGGACGACCGTGCGTACCTCTCTCAAGGCTCTGACCGCGTCCGCGACCGCGGCCCTCCTCGTCGCGGGTCTCGCGGCGTGCAGCAGCTCGTCCGAGCCGTCGTCCAGCTCCACTCCGGCGGCCGCCGCCTGCCAGAACGTGAAGTCGGGCCCCACATCGAAGTCGGTGAAGGTGACCGGCGAGTACCGGGCGGCCCCGAAGGTCACGTTCAGCACGCCGCTCAAGGCCACCGACGTGCAGCGCACCGTCCTCACCAAGGGCACCGGTGCAGAGGCCAAGGAGGGCTCGACCGTCGACATCGCGCTCGCCGCGTACAACGGCACCACCGGCAAGGAGCTCACCGCCGCGCAGGGCTTCGACGGCCAGGCGGCCGCGACGGTTCAGCTCAACGACAAGACGTTCGTGCCCGGCCTGGTCCGCGCGGTCGAGTGCCTGCCGGTGGGCTCCCGCGTCGTGCTCACCGCGCCCGCGAAGGACGCGTTCGGCAACCAGGACCTCTCGCAGCTGAGCCTCACCGCGAAGGACAGCGTCGTGTTCGTCGCCGACGTTGTCGACCTCCCGCCGACGCGCGCGAACGGCAAGGCTGTCGCCCCGACCGCCGGCTTCCCGGCCGTGAAGCTGAACGCCAAGACCGGCGAGCCGAGCATCACCATCCCGAAGGCCGACGCGCCGACCGAGACCAAGATCGCGGTGCTCAAGCAGGGCGACGGCGACACCGTCCAGCCCGGCGACACCGTCACCGTGCAGTACAAGGGTGTCCTGTGGCGCAACGGCCAGATGTTCGACTCGTCGTGGAGCCGCGGCGCGCCCGCATCGTTCCAGACCACGGGCGTCGTCCCCGGCTTCAAGAAGGCGCTCGAGGGCCAGAAGGTCGGTTCGCAGGTCATCGCGATCGTCCCGCCTGCCGACGGGTACGGCTCGGCCGGCTCCGGCGAGATCAAGGCGACGGACACCATGGTGTTCGTGGTCGACATCCTGAAGACGTCCCGCTAGGCAGCCCGTGCGGCTCCCCCGCCTGCGTCTGCTCGCTGCGGCGTCCGCCGTCGCGGCGGGCCTCGCGCTGGTTCCCGCGCCAGCACTGGCCGACTCGCCCGCGCCGTTCTACCCGGGCTACATCATCAGCGACGACAGCTTCTACAACCCGGACGCGATGACGGCCGGGCAGATCCAGGACTTCCTGCAGGACCGCTCCTGCCACCCGAAGGACGGCGTGCCGTGCCTCGCCGACTTCCGGATGAACTCCCCCGCCCAGCCCGCATCGGCCGAGCGCTGCGCCGCCATGCCCTCCCGGAAGAAGGAGGCCGCGAGCAGCATCATCGCGCGGGTCGCCAAGGCCTGCACGGTC
Organism: Actinomycetes bacterium; assembly: GCA_023386675.1. Taxonomy (GTDB): domain Bacteria; phylum Actinomycetota; class Actinomycetes; order Actinomycetales; family Microbacteriaceae; genus Leifsonia. The sequence continues at coordinate 2,158 of JAEWJG010000217.1, read as the reverse complement.
AGCCCGCGCGTACTGCTCGTGCTGCTGCAGAAGGAGCAGTCGCTGCTCACCGCACCGAGCCCGTCCGGCTACCAGAAGGCCACCGGCTACGCGTGCCCGGACACCGCCGCATGCGACACCCGCTACTTCGGCTTCTTCAACCAGGTCTACCGGGCCGCCTGGCAGTTCCGCGAGTACACCGTCCATCCCGGCGACTGGCGCTACAAGGTGGGCGAGAACCGCATCCAGTACCACCCGGATCCGACCTGCGGCGCGGGAACGGTGACGATCCTCAACCAGGCCACCGCGAACCTCTACAACTACACGCCGTACCAGCCGAACGATGAGACGCTGAAGGCGCCGAAGGGACCGGGCGGCGCCTGCTCGGCGTACGGCAACCTCAACTTCTCGCGGCTCTACAGCTCCTGGTTCGGATCACCCCTCGCGGTGCGGTACACCGGGTTCGTGGACGGCTGCCTCGTCTACACCGACGGGTTCGGCTGCCGCCTGGGCACGCCGCTGAAGCCGTGAGCTGTTCGCATACCGCTTCCGGCATACGCACCCGCTTACCCTCGTAAGGATGAGCGCCGACCAGACCGATGAGGGTGTCGCCGAGCTGCAGAAGCCCGGGCCGCTGTACTTCGCCGGTCGCATCCTGATGGCCCCCCTGCTGAAGCTGGTCTACCGGCCGCGGGTGATCGGCAAGCGCAACGTCCCCAAGCACGGCAAGGTCATCCTCGCGAGCAACCACCTGTCGTTCATCGACTCGGTCGTCATCCCGATGACCGCGCCGCGACGCGTCCAGTTCCTGGCGAAGTCGAGCTACTTCGAGGGCACCGGGGTGAAGGGACGCATCTCCCGCGCCTTCTTCACGGCGATCGGGGCCGTCGGGGTCAAGCGCGGCGCCGGGGCCGCGGCGCAGGAGGCACTGGACCAGTCCCGCCGGATCATCGACGCCGGCGCGGCGTTCGCGCTGTATCCCGAGGGCACCCGCTCGCTCGACGGGCGCCTCTACAAGGGACGCACCGGGATCGGCTGGCTCGCGCTCACCACCGGCGCCGTCGTCGTGCCCGTCGGGCTCATCGGCACCGACCAGATGCAGCCGGTCGGAGCCAAGTTCCCGAAGCCGCACCGGATCACCGTCCGGTTCGGCGAGCCGTTGGACCTGTCGCACTTCGGCCCGGCGGAGTCCGGGCGCGCGCGACGTCAGGCGACGGACGCGATCATGGCGGCCATTCACTCCCTCACCGGGCAGGAACTGGCCGGCGTCTACAACGAGGCGCCGCCCGCCAGCGCCGTCGAGCGCGTGAAGCGGGCGCTTCGGCCCGAGCGCTTCTAGCCGTCCCCCTGACGTTTCGGCTCCTTGGCGCGGTAGGTGCGCGCCTTCTGCCGGTTGCCGCAGACCTCCATGCTGCACCACTGCCGTGAGCCGTTGCGGGAGGCGTCGTAGAACGCCCAGCGGCAGTCGTCTCCTCCGCACAGCTTGACCCGGCCGAGCTTGCCCTGGATACCGAGCACGACCGCGCTGGCGACGGCGGCTTCGGCGGCGGTGCGGGCGGTCAGGCCGACCGACCCTGGCTGCGGGACGACGGGGAGCCTGAGCTCGGGGAGCCGCGCATCCTCGCCGTCGACGAGGGAGCGCAGGGCGTCGCGCACCCGCTGGGCCTCTGCGCGGTCGCCCGGTTCGAGGCCGTTCTCGGCCGCCCAGCGGGACGCGCCGGCGTCGTCGGCGAGCTGGTCGACGTCGTCCTCGACGTCGAGGGTGTTGAGGAACGACACGAGCAGGTCGGCACCGAGCTCGGGAGTCGGATTCGTACGCATGTAACCATTGTAACGCAATAGCAGGTTACGGTACGCTGTTACTACTCAAAGCTGATAGGTGGTTATCATGCACCCGCTGTTCTTCTGGACCATCTCCGTGAACGACTTGACCGAGCGCCAGCGCGAGGAGGCGGTGCTGCGGGCGCAGCGCGACTCGGGCACCGAGCAGCCTCCGCCGCTCTCCCGCGACGACCGTTGGCGAGCCGCCATCCAGCGCTGGGCCGCCGCAGAGCCCGCCCAAACCCCCGCTCCCACCCCCACCTCCGCCGCGCCCTCCACCCCACGCCTCGGCTGCGCCTGACCTACCCCGCACCACCGTCGAGTCCGCAAAGAATGCACGCGACACGCCGAGTGAGCG